>JAKAOJ010000052.1 GCA_021812205.1 Microcaldota archaeon | reverse complement strand
GGTTGCCATCGGCCAGCAGCGCTGTAGCCCTCCGGCATGGTGCATAAACGGGGGTTTGGAGGCCGACTGTAGGTGGCCGGCCTCCGACTTTACTGTGGGGGTGAAACAATTAGCAGGTTGGTCGCCTTGCCAGCATCATATTTGTAATAAACCTTGTGACCCAGCTGCAGGCGCTCTATTGCGCCCAGCTTGTAAAGCTTGTTTAGCCTTGCGCTAGCTGCATTCCTGCCGTGGTAGTTCATGCGCCTCTTTATGTCGTCCGCGCAGGCCATGCTGTTTGGTGACAGCTGTATTGCCTGCAGTATCTTAGCATCTACCTCGCTCACAGGCAGCTCCTTCACAGCATCGGAAGCCATTGGCTCGGTGTGCTCCTGCACCTCCTCCACAGGCTCACTGACCGTGTCCTCAACCCTTGCCAGCATCTCGGAGATGCTGCCCAGAAGCATTGTTGTGCGCTTGTTTTCATCAATCATATACTTGAGAAGGGTGAAAAGCTGGGAGCTTGTCTTCTCGCTGCCCTCCTTCTCAGCCATAAGCCCCTTCATCTCCTCATTGAGAGCTGAAAGGCTCGAGAGCTGCCTTTTGATCTTGACAAGCTCTTCCTCAACCTCCTTCTTCCTAGCCATCAACCATCCACCGGGGTTCAGTCACGAAACATACATGGACCATTCATGATCCGCACATGCAGGAATCATGATTGAGTCACGGTTTATACAGTGAAGAGGCATATATTTAAAGCTTTCGCAATTTCAGCAGAACGGCCCAATTAGCGGAACGGTTTGCATTCCGCTATTCAGTGCGCAAATAATACGGCGACAGAACGTTTCACGCCCGTTCGTGCCGCTGCTGGCCGAACTTTCGGCCCTGCATCCTGTGCTGCCCCTGCGGCCTGCGCTGGAATCTGCCGCCGAACCCCTGCCCTCTCTGCGGCTTCTCCCTCACAGGTGAGCCGTCTATGCGCTTCAGGCTCTCCTCGAGGTCGGCCATCAGGCGCTCTGCTATGAAATTCTTGGTGAACTGGTCAGCCTTGAGCGCTATTGCAATCTTTGCGGCGTAAGCCCTGGCATACCTTCCCCTGAGGTCGCGCCTTGCAGCCGTTATCCTGGGCAGCTTGAAGAGCGTCCCATACTTGGGCGGCTTGCTCCCGAACTTGATGTGCTTGAAGAGCGCCTTCTCAGCGCCCAGCAGCTGGACCGTGCTTGCCGGCATCAGTGCCAGCCTCTCCATGGAGCCCGCCCTGGCGAGCAGCTCGGCGGCTATCTTCTCGTCGGTTAAATATGTTGTATTAGGCAGGATTCTCTTAGACGCAACCTTGAGGTACTCCTCTATGCCTACAAGCGCCTCAGACATGCGCTTGCACATGCCTGCGTATGACATCAGGGCTGCCTTCTCCTCATCGTTCATGCTGCGCCCTATAGTTGCCGTGGCCTTTGCATATATGCTGTCAGCGCGCTCCTGGTCCTTCACAGCAGCCATTATGGACTCCTTGCTGACGGAGCCCTTGGTGTTCAACGCGATGGCCAGGTCTGCCAGCATGTCAGGATTGCTAATCTTTATCTCAGGGAAGTAGATGCCGTACCACTCGCTGAGCCTCTCGAACGCGAGGTTGTAGGACCTTGTGGTTTCCCTGTACGCGTTTATTGCCTGCATAAGCGCGTACTCCTCGCTGGCGTAGGCGTTCTTTATGCCCTCCCTCGCCGACTTAAGCGCCTTTTCCCTCAACTCGTCTATGTTCCTCTTCCTGGGCAACTAAGCACCCTCTTGCGCAATAACAATGCACAACAAACTATAAAAGAGGCGCACAGAAGGCCGCCCTAGCCTATAAATATCTGGAAAGGCGAAATATTATAACCGCATAAGACGGTGTTTTCTATGGTGTTCAGGAGAAAAAGCGTAGAAGAGACGGACCCTACAAAGATAATAGAAAGGTCGTTCAGGTCAAACGGCTACGATGGCAGGATTATAGACCTAACAGCTCTTGCAATACAGACCGAAACAACGAATGACATGGGCCGCCTCAAGGAGGTACACAACTCGCTGGTCGACAACTTCTACAAGCCCTACAAATCCCTAGTCAAGTCGGGGAACTTCTCTGCAGACGATATAAATGACATGCTGAATAAGATGGGCAGGCTGTGGGGTCTGGCCAACGCCTTCGCCAAGAACCCCCATGTCTCGAGCGAGGTAAGGGAAAGGCTGATCGGCATTCACAGGTCTGTTCTCGGCGATATAGAGGATGCCAAAGCCAATTATATTGCTGCGCTGACAAAGAGCCGCCAAGAAAGCATGGCGAGCATCGAAGCGTACAACCGGGACCTGAGCCATCTTGACGGCACGGTGGCCGACCTAAGGGCGCAGATCGCGGACCTGCAGCTCAGGAGAAAATCAATTGAGAAAGACAGGGTAGAAAATACGGAGCTCATGAAGCGGACAGAGGAAGAGCTCAGGAAGCTCATGCGTTCATAACGCTGGCCACGCCCCTGCACCGGCGCAATACATTTTAATAGACGCATAGCGTATAGCTACTGGTTTTCATGAAGGCTGAAGGCCTGGACTCACTGGTCAACCTTTCGGCAAGGCGCGGCATTGTCCTGCCTGCGTACAGCATCTACGGGGAGGCCGCAGGCCTGTACGACTACGGGCCCATAGGCGTGCGCATAAAGAACAAAATAGTTGCTGCGTGGCGCAGGCACTTCATAGACGGGATGGGAAACTTTGAGATAGAGGCCACTATAGTGGGCCCGGACAAGGTCTTCGAGGCCAGCGGGCACCTGAAAACATTCACCGACCCCATAACTGTGTGCGGCAAGTGCGGCGCGAGCTACAGGGCCGACAAGCTCCTTGCAGAGCACTTCGAAAAGGCCGGCAAAGTGGCCATGGCCGAGAAGGCGAAGCATGGCACGCTAAAGGACCTAAGTTCCATGCTTGCCGAGGAGCGCATAAAGTGCGAGAAGTGCGGTGCGCCTCTGACTGAGGTAACCCCGTTTAACCTAATGCTTGGGACCAAGCTGGGCCCGACGGGCAAGGTGCAGGGGTACCTGAGGCCTGAGACTGCACAGGGAATATTTGTAGACTTCAAACAGATATACCGCACCAATACTATGAAGCTGCCGATGGCGATAGGGCAGACAGGGCGAGTGTTCAGGAACGAGATATCACCAAGGAACATGCTCATACGCATGCGCGAGTTCTCACAGATGGAGCTTGAGTACTTCTTTGACCCAGAGGACCACGGTCCTATCGTTATAGACGGCTCGCAAGTCGACGAAAGTGTCTTCGACACTAAGGTGAACTTCCTTACCCGGGCGGACCAGAATGGTGCAGGCCCAGAATACAGGCAAATCACGCTCAAGGAAGCGCTGTCGTCAGGCCATATACCAAACAAGCTGATGGCGTACGTGCTATACGAGGAGCAGAGGTTCATGCTCTCCCTCGGGTTCAAGCAGGAGCAATTCAGGTTCAGGGAGATGCTCGAGGACGAGCTGCCCCACTACTCGAAGGGCAACGTCGACCTCGAGGCGCGCCTTGGGGGCAGCTTCGAGGAAGTCGCGGGAAACGCATACCGCTCTGATTTCGACCTAAAGAACCATGAGCGCATGTCTGGGGAAGACATGAGCGTACTTGTCGACGGCAGGAAGTTCATACCTCATGTCGTGGAGCAGAGCTGGGGTGTTGACAGGCTGTTCTGGTGCCTGCTGGCCAACTCGCTTTACTACGACGAGGCGCGGGGCTGAGA
>JAKAOJ010000051.1 GCA_021812205.1 Microcaldota archaeon | reverse complement strand
ACGAGCATGTAATGGGCGAACATGAGCGCGACCAGCAGAACCGGCACAATGGCGACGTGCCAGCCCAAGACTGCCGCCATATTGAGCGGGTTTACCCAGTATCCAAGGCCCATCCCGTTCCAGAGGTCTGCGCCCGCCTTAGCGTTCCACTGCGCGACGAAGCCGCCCTGCACGCCTATGCCGAATGCATATTCCAGGAACACAAGGAACAGCATCAGCGCCCCAAGCGCCCATACAAGCTTCTTCTTCCTGAATGACGACGTGGCGAACTGCACGAACAGGTGCAGGAATATGAGCGTTACGAATGCCTCAGCTGCCCAGAGGTGCACGCTGCGGAAGAAGGTGCCTGCGATGGTGAGATTCCACCAGTACGGCCCGAATATCAGCATCACCATTCCGGTAACTGCGAGTATGCCGAAGAGCTCCAGCAAGTACACGCCTATAGTGAAGAAGAAGTTGTTGCCGTATGATGGCACTGTCTTTATGTAAAATGTCTCTGCCAGGCCTTTTATGTCCGAAAGGAAAGAGCCCTGGCTCCCATCTTTGTCTTCGGTCCTTGGTTCGGCAGGCTGTGCGGGGGCCATTGCAGCACTGTTATTATGTGGTAGCCCAATCAATTAAAAAGTTGTGGTGCGCACCGGGCCGTGCCTGCATGGCAGATTGCAGGTACTTGTTTATTCCTCGTAATCTAGGGGAAGCTTGCCTGTGTATGCAGTGTCGTGGTTAAACCCTTGCAGTGTGCCCTCCCGCAGCAGGTAGTCTATGCGCTTGTACGCCAGAACCTTGTCTTGCTCTACCTCCTTTGCCTTGTTTGGGTCCGCCCTCCGCAGCTTGCCCATCTCCTCATTGGTGAGGTCAAGCGCATGTGCAGCTATCTGCAGCTTCTGGACATGCTCCTGAAGGCGGTCATAGCCGTTCTCTGGATTGCCAGACCTTGTGTCCCTAAGTATGCTCATCACTGCAATGTGGTTGAGTTCCAGCGCAGTATCAGCCTTCCGGATTATGTTGCTGTAGGCCATATGCAGAATACATGCCTGTTGAGATACTTATATGTTTCCCGCGTCGGCTACCTTAGGCTGTATCTCGTGCCGCGCCATTCTATCGAGCCCATGCTGCGCGCGTGCAGGAGATTGGCCAGGTATATGAAGTTTATCATCAGGTATGCCACGAACAATGCAGGGTCTGAAGTGCCTGCACGGCTGTATGTCCTGGCGGCGCCTATGGCGAACGGCAGGAGCAGCACGGCCAACAGCGGGTTCGATAGCACTGACAGCGCAATGGCAGACAACAGCAGCAATATGTTGGCCGAGTAAAGAACCACGCCGTAGTGCAGGTTCTTCCTGTTGCCCAGGATTGTGAGGGCCGCCTGCCTGTTGGACCACTCCCTGAACCTGGCGAAGTCATCGTTGGAGTTGACTGTGACCACGCGCTCTGGAACGTAGCATATGCCCAGGCCCTTCCGCTTGGCTATCCTGGTTATTGGTATGTCGTCTGATACAGAAGCCGAGAACTCGCTGAAGGACTTTGCATCCAGGAAGCCTTTCCTGAAGGCCATCGAACCGCCCCATGCGAACCGCGTGACAGGCGATTCCATCATGCCGTTGCCGACGAAGCCCCAGACCAGTTTAACCTTTGACCAGAAGCCGCCCACAGGCCTGAAATAAGGGAACGCTGTTGATACGCCCGTGCGCCTGTCTGCGAGGGGCGCTACAAGCAGCTCCAGCCAGTCCTCCCCGAACGTCGCATCGGAGTCTGCCACCACGTAGGCATCGTAGCCGCGGAACCTCGTCAGAGCGGTGGAGAGGGCGCGCACCTTGCCGCTGGCTTTGGGCCACCTCTTCGCCGACACGATGTGGTGCAAGCCTGCCTCGAGTATTGCCTGCATTGATGGGTCGGACTCGCTGTCCACGATTGCGATCACGTCGTAATTGCTGTAGCGCTGGCGCTTTAGCGAGAGCAGGTTGTCCCTGAGCGTCAGGTCGGTGCCCTTGCACGGCACCATTACGAGGGCCTTGGGTGCATAGCCCCTGCGTGGGCTGTAAGCTTTCGAGCCCTTTGCAGATAGCGTGTTTGCCAGCGTTATCGCTACAAGGCCCAGCCATATGAGGGCCAGGAATGCAGTATAAGCGTAGAGAAGCGCGTCCATCGCCTTCAATACTACTGCCAGCGCTAAAAATGGTTGCGCTACTTTATTGCATTGCGCTCCATGAGTGCAATGTTCGCCTCGATGCGCTCTATCGTCTCCTTGTACGCCTTCTCCATATCTCCGCGCATGTTGCTCTTCCTGGAGAAGAAAGCCCGTATCCTTGCGAGCTCCGCGGCAGAGGAGACGAACGACATGTTCTCTACATACCTGTCAAGCATGTGCGCCCCTGGCACATACATCTTCTGCAGCATCTTCCAGTTCTTTAGCGTCCAATCCAGCAGCATAGACTGGTGCATCGGGTTGGACGAGAGCACTGCAGGGAGGTGTATGGAGTCCTGGAGGCGCACATCCTTCGACATCGAGAAGTCCAAAGCCCTTCTTGCAAGTTCATGGCTCCTGAACATGCCCAGGGCCGTGAGCAGCCGTATCTTTTCGTCTGGCATTACTGCCTTTCTGTACATGCTTACAAACCTGTCGAATGTCTTAGCATTGCCGTTCCATGCGACGGTGTAGTAGGCTGCGCCCCTCAGGTTGGGGTCTATAAGCTTGCCATGCTCTACATAGTCCGAAAACGCCTTGGCTGCCCACGACGTAACCTTTGCATCGCCCAGGATGCCTAAAATGCGGATGGCTGCGCCCCTCAGCATTGTGTCGGTGCTCGGCTCGCCTGCCCTGGTCCTCCACCCTAGCTTTTTCAGCACTCCTGAAAAATACCGACGCTGCACAGGCTCTATTTCCTTGAACGCACTCTTGCTGTAAAGCAGCGCTGTGAGCCAGCCGAAGTGCGCTGCAAGGTTGTCGTTCAGGGGGAACTTTGCATCCATGCAGTACTTGCCAACGAAATCCATGTATTCGTTGATTGTGGAGGCGCTGCTGCGCATGAGCGCGAAGAGGTCGTTCTCAACGCCCCATGCATCCATCGGCGGAAGCCTGCCGCTCTTCGTCATTTGGCCTATTTTATCGAGCACCTCCTTTGGATACTCAGTCCTGTACAGGTAGTGCTGGCCGTAGTTTAGCTTGACCCACCTGCCGGAAGTGCTGATGCTGAGGCTGCGCCCATCCATGAACGTGCGTTTGGGCTTCGCCGAGCCGTCAACGTAATAGATCGGGATGGGCCAGGCCTGCACAGAGCCGTGGTCCTTTCCGCTTATGGTGAACCTGTGCTGCTCCAGCCTGAAGCTGCCCTGGTTAAGCCTGTCCACGCTTACGATAGGGTAGCCGGGCTCGTCTATCCAGTAGCTCGCGAACCTGGGCACGGAACGTGCGCCTGAGCCCTTCGCCTCTGCGCCTATCGCTCCCCACAGTTCATGCTTGGTGGCGTTGCCGTACTTGTGCGCCTCAAGGTACCTGTGCAGGCCTTGCCTGAAGGCCTCGCTGCCTGCGTACTCCTCTAGCATGTGGAGCACCGTGCCGCCCTTCTGGTAGCTTATCTCGTCGAATATGCCGTTTATCTCCTCGGCAGTGCTAACGTGCACGCTTATCGGGTGCGTGCTCTTCAGCTGGTCTGCGGCGAAAGCCACTGCCACCACGTCGTTGATGTACTGCTCCTTCATGTTCCACTTGGGGTAGACGCCGTCCATCGCCTTGTAGCTCATGAACGTGGCGAAGCTCTCGTTGAGCCACAGGTCATTCCACCATTCCATTGTGACAA
>JAKAOJ010000050.1 GCA_021812205.1 Microcaldota archaeon | reverse complement strand
GGGTCACAGGCGGCACGCCTATATGCATAAACGACAGCCTGCTGTCCTACTCCGTTGCGGGACCGGCGCATAAGGACGACCTGTTCTTTGCCGATGCCCAGAGGGTCCACAATAGCCTCGGCGGCATAATCGTGAAGTCCGTGCAGGACATAATAGGCACGGATGTCAGCGTGGAGCTCGGCGAGGTATTCAGCATAAAGGTGAACGGGAAGCGGATTGCAGGGCACGGCCAGTACATAAGCCCGGACCATTCGTTCCTCTACCACGGGGTACTTGCAGTTGTGCCGCGCGACCCGGATTTCATAAACAGCATGCTCACCAGGAAGCAGCAGAGCCAGGAATTCGACATCCTGTCAGGGGTGAAGAGCTTCATATACGACGATAAGAGCGTGCAGGCGTACAAGAAGGAGCTTGTTGAGAGAATCCTGAGCAACATGCCAAAGGAGAACGTGAGGGACATAAGCCTGGAGAGGGACGAGATACTGAAGGCCGCATTAAAACTGTACAACGGGAAGTACAACACTGAAGAGTGGGTCATGGAGCCCAAGCCGTACATGAAGAGGGACCGCGGGGACTGCATGATGTACCCCGACTAGCCGTGATTATAAATAGCTTGCCATGCATATCTCCGTGGTGCAATCATGGCGAACCAGGGAGCAGGAGGAGGGTGCGAATGCGGAGGCGCGTGCTCTTGCGGGTGCATACACGGGTGCACGTGCAAGATCAACTGCGAGTGCGGCTGTACCTGCGCAGAGAGGAAGGCGGAGCGCGGAAAGGCCGGATGGGAGTAGGTTATTGCTTGATCAAGCTCATAATGAATGCTGACGATTTTGGTCACAGCAAGGTGTTCAATCAGAAAATTTTGGACCTGCTAGAGAGGGGGTTTATTCATTCGACTACAGTAATGGTAAACAGAGTGACGCATGAGCAGAGCGGACAGATTGAGAGACTAGTGCAATTGAGCAAATCCAAGGACATAAGTATAGGTATACATCTCGAGTTTGATGTAGACAGTCCAATACCTCCGCAGATTCAGGCCCAGTATGACCGATTTCTATTGTTATTCAAGTTTGGACCCTCACATCTAGATTTCCATTATCCAAAGACTACAGGTAAATCTATAGAACCATACTTGAATACGATTGCAATAGGTATCGATGCATTTGCGCTGGAACACGGACTTAAAGTCAGGAATACGCTTAAAGACTTTAAACATGAGCCAATAACGACAACAGAAAAGGTGCTCACCGGCACTTATCTCAGCTACGATAAGCTGGCAAACCTCATAGAAGGGTTAAGAGACGGTGAGAGCTACGAACTAGTGTTTCATCCTGGTGATTACGATCCAAATTCAAAATCCAGCCTTAACCGCGAGAGGAGGGATGACTACGAAAATATAGTCAGATTACAGGCACTGCTGGCTAAGCACACCAATATTAAGAATATAAGCTATAACGATTTAGCACAAATAAAGGTGAAGAAATGGTGATGGGCGATCTACCAGAGCAGGTTGACCTTGCTGTGGTCGGTGCCGGGGTCGGCGGGTACGTGGCAGCGATAAGGGCTGCCCAGCTCGGCATGAGCGTGACTCTTGTGGAGAAGAACAAGCTCGGCGGGCACTGCCTGAACTATGCATGCATACCATCTAAGACACTGATAAAAGTGTCAGACATCTTCTACGAGTCGCAGCACTCGCAGAAGTTCGGCATAAATGCACAGGGCGTTACGCTTGATGCGAAGGCAATGTACAAGTGGCGCATGGACGTCTCGAAGAAGCTCGAGGACGGCGTAGCGTTCCTCTGCAAGTCCAACGAGATAGAGGTGCTCAAGGGCACGGCAACATTCGTGTCGAGCTCAAGGCTGCAGCTGACTGACGGGGTATCGCTAGAATTCAAGAAGGCGATCATCGCCACTGGCTCAGAGCCTTCTGCGCTGAAGGGTTTCGAGTTCAGTGGAAACGTGATAGACTACAAGCAGGCCCTCTCCCTCGATTACATACCGAAGAGCATGGTGATATTGGGCGCAGGGTATGTATCTGTCGAGATAGGCACGCTGTATGCAAAGCTGGGATCAAAGGTGTCGATAGTAGCAAGGTCAGACGTTCTGTCGCACTTCGACAGGGATGCAGTAGGCCTGGTAAAGAAGCGGATGCAGGATTTAGGTGTCAAGGTGTACACCGGTTCTACGGCAGTCTCGCACGACGCCAATTCAGTAACGCTGGGCAGCGGCGAGAAGCTTGAGGCTGAAGTGATAGTGGTTGCAGTGGGCCTCACCCCTTACACTGCCGGGCTCGGCCTAGGGAACACCAGGGTCCAGATGGACGATAAAGGCTTCATAAAGGTGAACGACAAGCTCCAGACCTCCGATTCCAACATACTTGCTGTCGGCGACGTCATAGGCGAGCCCATGCTTGCGCACAAGGCGATAAGGCAGGGAGTTGTCGCTGCTGAGGTAGCTGCAGGGCAGAGTTCCGCATACGACAACCAGGTCGTGCCCGCCGTCATTTTCTCAGACCCCGAGATCGCGATTGCCGGAAATGTTGAAGAGGCAGAGGGCATAACAGTCACAAAGTTCCCGCTGAGCGCGTTGGGCCGCGCAATAGCGCTTGACACAACAAGCGGCTTCGTGAAGATCGCTGCCGATAAGGAAGGCTTGGTGAAGGGCATAGAGATTGTATCTGCAGAGGCCAGCTCAATGATATCCGAAGCTGCGTTGGCGATAGAGATGGGCGCGACGTTGGAGGATATTGCGTCAACGATACACCCGCATCCGACGTACAGCGAGGCGGTTCAGGAGGCGGCTGAGGCAGCGCTCGGCAGACCTATACATTTCTTCTATGGGAAACGTGCAAAGCCTAAATGAGCCTCTCTATGTAATCGACTGTCTTGCCTAAGCTTCTTCTGTTCCTTTTTATCAGCCCGTAGAAATTCAGGTCCCATATGAACAGGGCTAGCATGTAGAACCTAACCCTCTCCGCATCAACCTTGCCGTATCCGGCCTCAAAGCTCCCAGCTAATGCCCTCATGTCCTTCTCCCCGCCCTTGAAGAACTCGCCGTACAGGGTCGCTATGTCGGAAGCGGGGTCGCCGGACCAGACATCCCCCGTGTCTACGATCCCGCTGAGCTTTCCATTCCGCACGATTATATTCTCGAACCGCAGGTCGCCGTGCAGCAGCCTAGGGTTGCTGAAATCAAGGAAGCGCCTGTTTCTCTTGTAGAACCTCTCAATCCTATCGCACAGGCTTCTGGCTACTATGCCGTTGCCCTTGGCAGCGTTGAAGTTCTTGTAGAAGTCTTCGTCCATGTGCCTTTTCCATGTAATGCTCCTTGCAACCCCGGGCCTTACAAAATAACCATAGCCTCGCGTGCGTATCGAGTGTATCTTCCTGACCTGCCTTCCAAGCTCCGCTACCACCTTCTTCTTCGATGCTGGTGTCAGCCTCGCCTTTTCCAGCGTGCTGCCTGCGATCCTTTCCTCTATCAGAAGATGGTTCCTGGCGTCTACCAGCAGCACTTCTGGTACTGGCAATCCATTCTGCCTGAGCAGCCTCAGCGCCCAGGCCTCGATTGCGAGCTTGCCTGCGTTTCTCTTTGCTACCTTCAGCACCAGGCTTCCCGAAGAGGTATGGAGCACATATATCCTGCCGTTGTATCCTCTGCCCGTATCTATTATCCTGCTGATGTCTAATCCCAGCCTTCTCCCAACCAGACTCCTGATCAAAGCCTCCTTGACCATTAGACCAATCAGGATTCCTGTTAAAACATTATAAACCCTGCGTGGATTGACGAACCTCCTGCTCTCGCTATTAAACGCC
>JAKAOJ010000049.1 GCA_021812205.1 Microcaldota archaeon | reverse complement strand
GTCTGCGGCGAAAGCCACTGCCACCACGTCGTTGATGTACTGCTCCTTCATGTTCCACTTGGGGTAGACGCCGTCCATCGCCTTGTAGCTCATGAACGTGGCGAAGCTCTCGTTGAGCCACAGGTCGTTCCACCACTCCATTGTGACAAGGTCCCCGAACCACTGGTGCGCCAGCTCGTGGGCCACTGTCTCGGCTATCTGCTGCTGCACCCCTATGGGCGTGTCCTTCTCCGTGCCCAGCAGTGCAGTCTCCCTGAACGTTATGGCTCCCCAGTTTTCCATCGCACCGGCGCTGAAGTCAGGTATGGCTATAAGGTCGACCTTCGGCAGCGGATACCTTATGCCGAAGTAGCGCTCGTAGAACGCCACGAACCTCTTGGCGTACTGAAGCGCCATGCTGCACAAAGCCTTCTTGCCTGGCACGGACAGCACGCTTATCCTGAGCTTCCCAAGGCTGGTGCTTACCCTGTCGAACTTGCCCACGCCAAGGTATACGAGATAGGTCGACATCAGCGGCGTCCTTGCAAATGACGTTGCAGTGCGGCCGGCTTTCGTGCTCCTCGACTTCGCCGGCATGTTTGACAAGGCCTCGTACCCCTCATCTGCTATTATTGTTATGTCGAACGTCGCCTTGAAGGCAGGTTCGTCAAAGCACGGGAACGCCTCCCTCGCGTCCGCAGGCTCGAACTGCGTGCTCAGCAGGTACTCCTCCTTGCCATTGCGCGTATACACGCTCCTGTAGAAGCCGTACATGCCGTTGTTGTTCACGCCCTGGAACTCTATGGCTATGAGGGCGTTGCCGGCGAGCTTTCTGCCGAACGAGAGCGTCATCTGCTTCTTCTGCTTGTCGAACGATACGCTTGCACGCTCCGTGCCGTGTGCGTCGCGCGCGGAGGCGCTGGCTATCGAGAGTTCGTTTGCGTGCATCACTATGCGTGATGCCGGCCTCTTTATCGATACCTTTATCCTTGCAGAGCCTCTGTACCTGAAGGCCTTCATGTCTGTATCGAAGACTAGGCTGTAGTTGGACGGTATTACATTGTTTCCTATAGTCTCGTGCGTCTCTGCCATGCAATCCCTGACATAAACGCAACCTCAGCAATAAATGTCTTGCCATTCCAGAAGCAAAACTTCCATATTTATAATGCGTTTTGCAGTTGCACCGTTTTAGGCATAGGCCAAAGAACAGCGGAATACGACGTTGTACATTATCCGCGAAAATTCCGGAACCTGATTTACCTCGTAGTCTTTCGTAATCTTTAATAAGGGGGAAAACAGCGTATAAGTACTGGAAGTTAAATCAAGACCTGATTTACAATCAAAAATTGATTAGGGTTTATAAAGCTTGGTCAAAAATAGCTACTTGCCGCGATTCGCGGGGAGGGTGCGACCATGATTACGACTGTAATAAAACGGAACGGAGAGAGGGTGGCGTTTGATGAGAGCAAGATAGTGAATGCTATTTTCAGGGCGTTCTGCGAGGTCTACGCGATGAGGTCAGACGAGGAAAACCTCAACGAGGCGAAGAAGGTCTCGGCTGAAGTTACTAAGGAGCTTGGCAAGAGTAGCAAGGATGAGATGGGGGTGGAGGAGATACAGGATGTGGTTGAGAAGACGCTCATGCGGGAGCACCAGAGCGTGGCCAAGTCATATATAGTGTTCAGGCAGAAGCGCGCAGAGCTGCGCGCCTTCAAGTCCTCGCTGGGCATACCTGACGACGGGCTCAAGCTGCCGCTCAACACGGTGACCGTGCTAGCTGCAAGGTACCTGCTGAAGGACACTGAAGGCAAGATAGTCGAGTCGCCCAAGCAGCTGTTCCATCGCGTGGCACGCGCCATAGCCGAGGTGGAGAAGCATTACGGTAAGACAGAAGAGCAGGTGCTGGACATAGAGCAGCAGTTCTACAACGCCATGACAGACTTCAAGTTCATGCCGAACACCCCAACGCTGATGAACGCAGGCACGAAGCTGGGGCAGCTCAGCGCGTGCTTCGTGCTCCCTGTGGGCGATTCGCTTCCGGAGATATTCAATTCTGTGCGCGACGCGGCCATAATACACCAGAGCGGCGGAGGCACAGGCTTCGCATTCTCTAGGCTGAGGCCCAGGAACGACATAGTCAAGAGCACGAGCGGCGTGGCATCAGGGCCTATATCGTTCATGAAGGTATTCGACGCCGCCACGGAGCAGATCAAGCAGGGGGGCAAGCGCCGCGGTGCGAACATGGGCATACTGCGCGTTGACCACCCGGACATACTTGAGTTTATCATGGCGAAGGAGCATGAAGGAGTGCTCAGCAACTTCAACATATCTGTAGCGATAACCGAAAAGTTCATGAAGGCGGTCGAGAAGGGCGTGGACTACGACCTGATAAACCCCAGGACAGGCAAGGTAGCAGGCAGGCTGAACGCAAAAGCGGTATGGAACCTCATAGTCACGATGGCATGGAAGACAGGCGATCCGGGCCTTGTGTTCCTGGACAGGATAAACGCGAGCTATGCCAACCCTGTGCCATCTTATGGCCCTGTTGAATCTACTAACCCGTGCGTAACGGGCGACACTCTTATAAGCACCGCAGACGGCATGCGCAGGGCTGACGAGCTTGCTGCTACAGGGCGCCCGAATGTCATAATAGTAGATAGCCGGTTCGGGTCCGGAACGACCAGGCTTTCGTCCCAAGTAATAATGACAGGGGTAAAGCCCGTCATAATGCTGAAGACTAGAGAGGGATTTTCCATAAAGCTCACAAAAGACCATAAGGTGTACAGTGAATCTAGGGGCTGGATAGAATCGGGCCAGCTAGAACCGAATGAGTGTATCCGGGTTTCTGATACCGGTGGAGCATTCGGCAGAGAGGGTAATCTAGAAACGGGTAAGGTACTTGGATGGCTTGTTGGCGACGGCCACATAAACAGTGGCGCTAGCAATAACAAAGCGGTATTGTCATTCTACAATAATGATATGGTGCTTGCCGACCAGTTTGCCAAAGATGTGAACAGCGTGATAAGACCCTCAGAATCAAGGAACCACAAAGATGCTGTGGGCGTAGTCATGATTCGGGAGCGCATGGTAAAAGTCATCGCATCGGAGAGATTGAAAGAGTTCGCCCTACAGTGGGGCCTAGGTAAAAACAAGTTGATCGTTCCAAATAGAGTATTCAGCGGCTCTGAAGCATTGCAACGCGGCTTCCTGCAGGCGTTGTTCGAGGCTGACGGAACAGTAGAGTTACAAAGCGCCTCCCGCAACAGTGTAAGACTTGCATCTATCAGCGAGAATTTATTGCAGGGCGTGCAGATGCTCCTGCTGAACTTCGGCATTTACAGCCGCATATACAAAAACAGGAAGCCCGCAGGCATTGCTCTTCTGCCGAGTTCAGACCGGAAAACAATGAAAAGGTATAAGGTACAGGCATACCACGATCTCGTAATAAGCGGCCCGAACATTTTTGCATTCGCCGAAAAGGTCGGATTCCTGTCCGAAAGAAAGGCAGAGAAACTGAAAACACTGATGGAAAAATACGTGCGCGGGCCATACACACCGAGACTGGAATTCAAAGCTAGGGTAGAATCGATTTCAGAATGCGGAATCGAACCGGTGTATGATCTGACGGAACCGTCGACACATTCATTCATAGCCAATTCTATCGTCGTCCACAACTGCGGCGAGCAGCCCCTATACCCGTATGACTCGTGCAACCTGGGTTCTATAAACCTGGCGCGCATGGTAAAGCGCACCGACCACCATTACGAGGTTGACTGGGACCTGCTTGAGAGCACGGTGCGCCTTGGGGTGCGCTTCCTCGACAACGTCATAGACGCAAACAACTACCCGCTGGAGCAGATAAAGCGCACAAGCTACGCAATAAGGCGCATAGGCCTCGGCGTGATGGGCTGG
>JAKAOJ010000048.1 GCA_021812205.1 Microcaldota archaeon | reverse complement strand
TGCAGGAAAAGGGCTTTCTTGTCAGGGGCAGGCACCCTGTGGGCTGGTGCCCGAACGAGGGCAACGCAATAGGCCAGCACGACACGAAGCATGATGTGGACCCGAAGATAGAAGAGATGACGGTGATAAAGTTCAAGGACGCGGAAAGCGATGCCTTCTTTCCGTGCGCAACCTACAGGCCTGAAACTATATACGGTGTCACCAACCTGTTCGTGAACGAGGACGCAGAGTACGTGATTGCGCGCATAGGCGGCGAGCGCTTCTATGTCAGCAAAGAGGCAGCCAAGGCCCTGGCCTACCAGCTGGCCGTTGAGGTGGAAGGCGCTGTCGAGGCAGGCGCCCTCCTGAAGAAGAGGGCTATCAACCCTGTTACGAACGAGAGCGTTCCAGTGCTGCCAGGGTACTTTGTGAAGGCAGACTTCGCGACCGGCGTAGTGATGTCTGTGCCTGCGCATGCACCGTTCGATTATGTCGCGCTAGAAAGGCTGAAGGCCAAGGGGCAGGCAGCCGGTGCGCCTCAGCCCAAAGCAGTGATAAAACTGGCGCAGGCAGCCGGAGACGAGATCCCGGCGCTCTTCTACCTGAAGAAGCTGGGTGCAGACTCAGCAAGCGACGACGGGAAGATAGAGGAGGCAACGAAGCAGATTTACAAGGACGAGCAGCGCGGCGGCGTGATGGCCATTGGCGAGTACTCCGGCAAGCAGGTGGCAGAGGCACGCAGCCTGATATCCGAATCGCTCAAAAGCTCAGGAAAGGCGACGGCCATGTACGTGCTGGCCAACGACGAGCCAGTGTACTGCAGGTGCGGATACAGGGCAGTGGTAAAAGTGGTCGAGAACCAGTGGTTCATAGACTACGGCAACAAGGATTGGAAGGAGCAGGTGAAGCTCTACCTGCCTGAAATAAAGCTGTATCCGGAGAAGATGCGCAATCTCTACAATGCGACCGTCGAATGGCTGGGCCCGAAGCCCATGGAAAGGGCCCAGGGGCTTGGGACGAGGTTCCCACTGAACCCAGAGCATATAATCGAGCCGCTATCCGACTCGACGATATACATGGCGTTCTACACTTTTGTCAACCTGCTCAGGGGCGCAGGCGCAAAGCCCGAGCAGCTCAAGCCAGAGTTCTTCGACTTCGTGCTTTTGGGCAAGGGGGGTGCAGACGGAGTTGCAAAGTCCACCGGCCTTGACACCGAGCTCGTCAAGAGGTGCAGGGAGAGCTTCGCGTACTGGTACAGGTTCACCTCCAGGCACTCTGCTTACGAACTCATACCAAGCCACCTTACGTTCTATATATACAACCACCTTGCGGTACTACCTAAGGAGTTCTGGCCCAAGCAGATAGTCACGAACGGGATGGTGAGCATTGCAGGCGCAGAGATGCACAAGAGCGCGGGCAACGTTATACCCCTCCTTGACGCCATATCGCAGTACGGCGCAGACACACTCAGGTTCATACAGATAGCGGGCAGCGACCTGGAGAGCGACGTGGACTTCAAGCCGGACAATGTCTCAAGCATACAGGCGAAGAACCAGTTCCTGTACAACGAGGTCGAGGGGCTGGAATCGAAGGAAGCGGGCGCTCTCGGCCACATAGACTACTGGCTTTACTCAAAGCTCAACTCCAAGATAAGGCGCGCCAGCAAAGCATTGGACATGCTTTCGCTGCGCGACGCCTACATCGATATCTACTACAATTCCATAAACGAGCTTAGGTGGTATGAGGCCCGCGGAGGAAGCAATGCCCTTGTGCTTCACGACTTCCTAGAGAAGACAGTGCTGATGCTCGCGCCGGCAATGCCGTTCCTGGCCGAAGAGCTCTGGCACATGCTGGGGAAGAGCAGCTTCGTAAGCAGGGAGCGCTGGCCTGAATGCGACGAGAACATGATAAGCGCACCAATAGAGCGCGCAGAGCAGATGGTGCAGGACACCGTGGAGGATGCCGATGCAACGATTGCACTCATGGCCAAGATGGACTCCAACAAGGGCAAGAACCCCGTGCGCATCACAGTGATACTCGCTGAGCCATGGAAGGCCGTGGCTTACAACGCACTGTGCGAGAAGAAAGGCATCGGGGCGGTCATGTCGGTGCCTGAGCTTGCCGGCATCGGCAAGGAGGCGCTCTCCAAGTTCCTGGCGCAGTTCACGAAGCGCATCAACACGCTTACAAAGCTGGAGGGCTACGACAGCAAGGCCATACACGAGGGCTTCACCGAGGCCGTGCAGTACATGGCTTCAAGGCTGCACGCGGACGTAGCCATCGAAACCGAAGCGGCATCGAAATCGCCCAGGGCGCAGCGCGCACTGCCTGATCGGCCGAGCCTCGACATAGAATGGGGATGAGCGCATGGGCGAGCTCTCGGGGTACAAAGCCTTCATATTCGACTGGGACGGGACTCTCCGCAGCGTGAGCATTGCAAGAAAGGTAAACTCGATGATAAACCCAAACTGGAGGCGCAAGAAGCACGAGGTCCATGCCGAAGTGCATGCGCCGCATCCGCGCGAGATATCTGCTGGCACCAAGCATGTCCACACCAGCAGTACGCTTGCGGACCTCAAGGAGGCAGAGGGAGAGCTGATGGCGCTTATTGCAGACGTGTCGCTCAGGTTCATAGTGCCTAAGCTTAGCTACGGCGCCAAGCAGCTGCTCGAGAGGCTGGACAGCCGGGGCGCTCTTGTCGCGCTATACACCGATGGCGCGCTATGGCGGGTCTACCATGAGCTAGAGTATCTCCGCGTCACAGACTATTTCGATGCAGTGCTGAGCGCCCAGTCGCTCATGAGGCTTAAGCCAGACCCGCTTGGCCTGGAGGTGCTCCTCAAAGCTCTGGGCACAAAGAAGGCAGAAGCAGTGTATGTAGGTGACATGCGCGACGACATTCTTGCCGCCCGGAATGCCGGCATATCGTCATGCGCCGTTACTAATGGCTTCGACAGGCCGGCAGCGCTCAAGGCTGCCCGCCCAGACTACATCTACGACAGCCTGGAGGGGCTTGCGAGGGAGCTCTGAACAGGCTTCCGATAGGGTTAAATACCTGCCCGATTTAATCTATGCGTCTCAACGACAGAGTGGTAAGCATGATAACAGGCTTCACAATATCGACAGTGGAAGGAAAGCTGGACGCGCCGGACGCCCTGCAGAAGCAGAGGTTCCCGAGGCTGAACATAAATCTCGACAGCCTAAGCGTCAAGGAGGGCAAGCTCAACGTAGCGTACACGTTCGTGGCAGAATATTTCGACGGCGACGCCAAGGACTCCAAGAATCTGGGCCACATAAAGCTGGGCGGCAACATCGAGATAGAGGAGTCCAAGGAGGTCGTGGGCGCGGTCACGAAGAAGTGGAATGAGTCTCACAGGCTGCCAGTGCAACTGGCAGAGGAGGTCATAAACGGGCTCAACTTCAGGTGCAGCGCCACGGGCACGCTCGTTGCATACTCCCTAGGCCTGATTCCGCCTCTGGTGATAAGCACCACAAAGATACGGGACGAGGATGCGAAGAGCTCGAAGTGAGCCCTTCACGCCCCTTCTATTTCCTGCCTTTTCAGAAAGGCATAAAAGTTTCGGCGCCTTAGGGGTAGCTGTATGCGCAGCCAGGTAGAGAAAGAGGCTGCAGAAGCTCTTGTTTTCGAGGGTTTTCTGCTAGAGGTCGACTATCTAACCAGCGAGGACACTGCCCTAATACGGCTGACGGTCAAGGACATTGACGGCAGGGTCCACGAGCTGTTCGATGCGTCATTCAAGCCCTACTTCTACTTCGTGCCATCGGGCGAGATGGCAATTGAAGAGATGCTGAAGGTGCAGGGCACGGACGGCGTTGCGGTCATCAGGGCCGAAGAAATAGTGCCCGAGCCGAGGACCATCTTCGGCAAGGCTGTCAACTCATACAAGGTCTACACCAGGAGCCCGG
>JAKAOJ010000047.1 GCA_021812205.1 Microcaldota archaeon | reverse complement strand
GCAGAGCTCGCCGCGCGTGAAGGAGAGCTCCATACCGATGATAGAGGACTTCACCAAGAAGGCTGCAGGCGCATACGGCTTCCTCAACGAGGAGAGCGGCGCTGCACGCAGGGGAGTCGTGATAATCGATCCTGATGGAGCTGTGCAGTACATGGCGGTATTCAACGATGGCCTGGGCAAGGATGCGGAGCACATATACACCGCGTTCATGGGCCTGAAGTACATGCGCGACCACAAGACAGGTGAAGGCCACATGTGCGCCATACCTGCAAACTGGCGCGTAGGGAAGGAGGCGCTGGATATAGACGTTGTCAAGGACATAGGCAAGCTCTGACGCACAGCAAGTAATTTATATCTGATATAGGCAATCTATAGCGCCAGCATGGGTCTATGCACGGCAATAAGCTTATAAGCATTGAACTCCATGCATTGCATAAACAATAGTCATTCGTAAGTTTAGGCTCATTGTAAGAGTGTTTGAATGAAGGCTGATTCGCTAAACGGCAAGCTAATAGCTGTAGTGAGGATACGCGGGCGCGTAAACGTACGCGGATCGATAACCGAGACCCTGAACAGGCTGAGGCTCAAGCGCGTCAACAACTGCACGCTTGTCAGGATGACTGACGCGTACAACGGCATGCTTAAGAAGTGCAGCAACCACGTGGCTTACGGCGAGATAGACAGCGAGACGCTGTCGAAGCTCATAGCGCGCGGAGAGCTCAAGGCTGATGCCAAGGCGCTGATGGACGGCACTGCCGACATGAGCGCCTTAAAGGAATCGATGCCGATAAGGCTTAAGCCTCCGAGGCACGGCTTCAGGAGCACCAAGCTGGGATTCGGCCAGGGAGGAGACCTGGGCTACATGGGTGCAGAGATAAACAACCTCATAAAAAGGATGGTCTGATGGTAGTAAGGAAGGAGAAGCGCAACAGGAAGTACCACGGCACGCGCAGCTGGGGCGTCGGCAACATAAAGAATGCAAGGGGGGCAGGCGACCGCGGAGGCGTAGGAGTGGGGCGCAGGAAGCACAGGTTCACTTATTTCACGGCGAAGGCGCCGTGGATGATAGGCAGGAAGGGCTTCACCAAGTGGAGGCCTGCAAAGCTGAACGCGATCACGCTCGCGGAGGTCAACGCCATTGCCAAGCGCGGCGAAGGCAGCGAGATAGAGCTGCCGGGCCGCAAGGTGCTGAGCAACGGCGAGCTTGAGAGGGGCGTAACAGTCAAGGCCGCAGCGTTCTCCAAGAAGGCAGCAGAAAAGATAAGGGCCGCGCACGGAGAGGCTGTCATCCTGGGCCAGGGCAAAGTGGAAACCGGCAAGGATGACGCGGCAGAGAAGGTACAAGCATGAAAGACAAGTATAGGATTTACTTTTACACTGACACCTTTCTGCCAGCGGTTGACGGCGTCGTAACCTCGATGCTGAATTTCAAGAAGGAGCTTGAGCGCCGCGGCCATGAAGTTTACATAGTGACTCCGGGCAGCAGGGAGACGAAGGAGCTGGCTGTCGTCCACGACCACATAATCATGGTGCCTGGAGTGAAGTTCAGGCGCTATCCGCAGTACAGACTGACGGTGGCGCCGTTCCTGGCGGCGATGAAGGCAGACCTCAACGATGCAGACATAATACACCTGCAGACCCCGTTCTTCATGGGGATGTACGGGCTGCTCCTCGCCAAGATGTATAAGACGCCACTGGTAGGCTCCTTCCACACGCTCTTCACGGACAGGAACGTGATAAAGGAGTACGCTTCGACCAGCAGGCTGACGCACAAGATACTCACCAAGTACGCATGGCCGTATGCGCGTTTCTTCTATAACAAGTGCGACTCCGTCATCGCGCCTAGCGGCTCAGTGAAGGAGCTCCTTGATAAGCGGGGCATTGGCAACGTGTCTGTTGTCCCGAACGGCGTGGACACCTCGCGCTTCAACCCGAGGCTCAAGGGCAAAGACCTGAGGGAGCGCTTTATGGGCAGTGACGACGAGCACATGGTGCTTTACCTGGGCAGGCTCAGTGCCGAGAAGAACATTGAGACGCTCATCGGCGCTGCGCGCATGCTCAAGGGCAAGCCGATAAGGTTCGTAATAGCAGGCACAGGGCCGGCGCACAGGAAGTACGAGGCGATGGTGAGACGCTACGGGCTGAAAAGGGTCACGTTCACAGGCTTCGTCCCTGATGCGGAGCTGCCTAAGTACTATGCAGCGGCAGACCTTTTCTGCATGCCATCAACGTTCGAGACGCAGGGCATAGTGGCACTGGAGGCCATGGCCTGCAACAGGCCGGTTGTCGGGGCAGACTACATGGCGCTGAGCGAGCTCATAAGGAACGGCGTGAACGGCGAGAAGTTCGCGCCCAAGGACGGCAGGAGCTGCGCCAGGAAGATAGAGAAGGTTATAAATAACATAGACTCGTATAAGGGTATGACAGTCACGGCTGATGCCTACTCGGTCAGGAGAACCACCGAAAGGCTGCTTCAAGTCTATGGCACGACCCTTGATAACAGGGTCAACAATCATACATCATGAGTATACAGAAAGGCGATTCGTTGGCAGAGGACAGTACGCAGCAGGAAAGACAGGAAGTTAAGCAAATGCCGGGCCCGGAACCTAAAGCCGAAGGCCAGGCACCAGCAGCCCCGCACCCCGCAGCAGTGCAGCCGCGCCCGCAAAGGCCTTACAGCAGCTCGCCGGACCACAAGTCGCTCAACGACCTGATAAAGGAGTCTTCTAACGCACATGCGCAGGAGATAAAGAGCACTATAGACACGATGCGGAAGGAACGCAGCGCATTCATAGACAGGATAAAGAAGCTGAGGATAAGGCTCGAGTACAAGGAGTCTGAGCTTGTGGCGATAACCGGCTTCCTTGAGTCGGAGAAGGCGAAGCAGGATCCCAAGAAGGGCAGGGAGCTAAAGCGCATGAAGAACATGCTGGAGTTCAAGCTTTCGACAGAAGCGAAGATGTCGCTCAGCGCTGAGCGCGACATCGTGCGCAAGATAAACGAGGTGAGCGCGCAGCTCGACGACTTCTACAAGGTCGTCAGGCTGGAAAGGAAACAGGGCTTCATAAAGGGAGACATAGAGCAGTACAAGAAGGAGCTGGGGGAGCTCGAGCAGAGCATCTCCGGGCTGGACACAAAGCTGGATGATAAATACAGGGAACTCAAGCACGTGCTTGGCATAGACGAGCGCCGCATGGCGAAGCCGAAGCCGAAGAGGCGCATAGCCCCGATGCCCGTGCAGGAGATAAACCTGGAAGACATTGCAGTGATAAAGAAGAAGGACAAGTGACAGAATACAAGCAAGCACAGTTACAGCAAAGCAAGCACGATAGGTGTTAGAATTGGAAATAACTTTTTTTGGAGCTGCAGGCGAAGTAGGCCGCAGCTGCATAATGATAAGCAGTAAGGAAACGAAGATACTCCTCGATGCAGGAGTCAAGTTCGAAGAACAGGGGACAGAGTTCCCCCGGATAACGGACAATGAGTTACAGGAGATAGATGGCGTAGTGATAAGCCACGCGCACATGGACCACAGCGGGTACCTACCGCACATATACACTGCCGGGTTCAAGGGCAAGGCATATGCAACGAAGCCAACGATAGAGCTGACGAACGTCCTCATCAACGACTACATGCGCCTTAGCAAGCCCGCGAACGTGACAAAGGAGGGCCTCGCCAGGCTCAACAAGAACTTCACGATAAAGGAGTTCAAGGAAGAGTTCAAGATTAAGGGGCTCACCATAACGCTCATACCGGCAGGCCACATACTCGGCAGCGCTATGATAAAGGTCAGTGACGGGAAGCACACGCTGGTGTACACAGGGGACATAAACCTCTCGCGCACCAGGCTGCTCAACGGAGCGGACCTTAAGAGCCTGAACGCAGACACGCTCATAACGGAGAGCACATACGGCGCTGAGAAGGACGAGTTCAGGTCTGAGCATGAGACGGTCACGAAGTTCGTGGCCAGCATAAGGGACACGCTGAAGCGCGGAGGCAAGGTCATAGTTCCAAGCTTCGCGGTTGGGCGCGCCCAGGAAGTGCTTTTCATCATAGACGACTACATGAGCAGCGGCGCGATACCTAAGGTGCCGATTTACA
>JAKAOJ010000046.1 GCA_021812205.1 Microcaldota archaeon | reverse complement strand
GCGTTTGCCGAAGCGTCTAGCCCGCTCCCTGTCGCTCGCTGTGAGCCACACGCGCACTGTAGCATCCTTTACAATCCACGGCCCCAGCCGTGTGGTCACGACGCAGTTGATTTTGGCTGCCTCCTTAGCCACCTTCCTGTCGAAGTCATTTGTGAACTTCTTGCCGGCGCTTAGGGTAAAGCCTGCGAGTTCCTTTGCGCTCTTCACGTACTGCTTGTATGTGCCATTGATGTGCTCTATGTTGAGCGCATCGGCAAGCGCCTCTCCGAGAGTTGTCTTGCCGCTGCAGGCCTTGCCTGAGATGCAAACCTTTATCATCGTAAGCTGGTCAGTGGGCCACGAGCTGCAGTACGAACGACCTCTGCTTGACGCTTATGTCGTCGAGCTTCATGTCGCCGCGTTCTATCCTCGAGCCCATCTTGATGACCTCTGCGGTGCATTTGGCGCACAGCACTCCTCCGAAGAGCCTGCTGTTTGTTCGCCTGCTCTTCCCTCCTTTTTGGCTTATGCCGTTGAGCTCGCTGCCGCATATGGCACAATGTGGCTGGGAAGCAGCCTTCCGCCTGTAGTGCACTACCTTCCTGCCACTCTTGGTTACGCGCTTGAGCCTCCTGAAGCTGTGCGATCTGTGCATTGGTTTTGGCAATTGCTACACCTGTTTGACTGCTAAAAATGCAAGATATATGCTGCGTTAGATAAATAATACTTTCCTGTGCTTAGCCGCTGCCTATCTCTGCAGCCATGGACTGCTCAGCCTTCGCCTTCTTCCTGTCATATACCATAATTATGGCCGTAGAGACCATACCGAGTATGAATACCGTTGCGAAGAACAGGCCAAGGTACCCCAGTTTCATTCCTATGAGCATCACATAGTCGTGGCCTGCCCAGCTCGCGAAGACATTAGGCAGCAGCACATAGTACAGCAGCAGAAACACAGGCAACAGCGCAAACATGGGCTTCATGCTGGCCCTCATGTTCTCTCCCATGAGCGGCATCAGCTCCTTCTGCTTCGCAGCTACCTCCTCTTGCGGCGCCTTCCTTTTGACCATCTCGTTCATCTCCTTCGATATGCCCTGTATGCGCCGCTGCAGTTCGCGCATGCGCTTCGGGTTGGTCAGCTTGCGCTGCACCAGTACTGAGAACATCACATATACTGCACCTATCGCCACCAGCATGACTATTGCCTGGATGGGCATCGGCGCAGTGAGAGCAAGCAGGGCAGTCATTCTATCGCGTCATTCTTGATTATATCATCGACGAACTTCTCAAAGTCCGCCTTTGCCTCCTTTAGCTTCCCTTCCTTGTTGTGCAGTATATACACTGGTATATCATACGTCGACCCGTACATTGCCACTACTGACAGGTTGAGGTGGCGCTGGAGGTTGAGCACCTCCTCATCATCGCTCTCCCGCTTCCTCCGTGTGTCTGCGACGCGCCTCTTCATCAGCTCGTCTGTGCTGGCGTCAACGTATATTATCCCTGAAATCCTGCCCATTAAGGGCAGTTCATCTATTGGCAGTCCAAATATAAATTTGTTGCCCTTTTCGACTGTTGCGTGTGTGTCGACTACTATTGCGCCCTTCATGGCTCCAATGTGCCTGAACGTCTTCTCCCTGAGCGCACGTATCCTGCTTGTTGGCAGGTACCTCAGCCTGTCCCTGGTCACGCCTGCAGCCTCAGCCTCCTCCAGCATCAGCGTGCCTATGTTCACTATCTTAAGTGCTCCGCCTGCCTTTACTCCCTCTATCAGCGTGGTCTTGCCTGCGCCCGGAGACCCTAGCACAAGTATTACGCTGTTGCCAGCCTTTTTGGATGCCACACACTCACAGAGTTATTACTGCTCCACAGCTTAAAATATTTGCATGGGCATGCGCCCATGCAGGAAAGAATCAGGCCTCATTCCATGCCCCCCATGCCCGGGGGCATGCCTCCCGGCGCCCCTCCGCCGCCGCCCCTGCTTCCCTTGGCGCTTATTATGTCGTCTATCCTCAGGATCATCTCTGCGGCTTCGGAAGCGCTGTCTATGGCCTGCTCCTTGAGCTTCGTCGGCTCGAACACGCCTGCCTTCATCATGTCGCCAACCATGTTCCTGTTGACGTCCACTCCGAAGACCCTTCCCTCCTTCTTCTTGTGCTCCTTCCTGAGCCTCACCAGCACGTCGACCGCATCCATGCCGCAGTTGTCCGCGAGCGCCTTCGGTATGGCTTCCAGTGCGTCGGAGAACTTCAGTATGGCGAGCTGCTCCCTGCCTTCAACTTCGGAGCTGTAGTCCCTGAGCTCGTTGGCCACGTCTGCCTCTATGCTGCCGCCTCCAAGGACGTACCTGCCGTCCCTCAGGGCCGTGGCAAGTGCACCCTTCATGTCGTCCATGGCCCTGACCTGCTCGTCAACCACCTGCTGCGAGCCTCCCCTGGCCAGCAGGGCGACGCTCTTCGGGTCCTTGCATTTCTCCACGAAGATCATCTGCTCGCCGCTGATCTTGCGCTCCTCTACCACTCCTGCATAGCCCAGGTCAGAAGCGCTCAGGTCGTCGAGGCTGGTCACAATCTTGGCGCCGGTAGCCCTGGACAGGTTCTCCACATCGCTCTTCTTTATGCGCCTGGCCGCCATTATGCCTTCCTTTGCGAGGTAGTGCTGTGCCACATCGTCTATGCCCTTCTGCGTGAAAACTACGTTCGCGCCGCTCTTCTTTATCTTCTCTACCATGCTCTTTAGCATGTGCTCCTCCTGCTGCAGGAATGCCTCCATCTGCTCCGGGGAGGTTATCTCTATCTTGGCATCGGTCTCGGTCTTCTCGATCTCGAGGGCCACGTCAAGGAGCGCTATCTTAGCGTTGTTCTGCAGCTTCGGCATGCCTGGGTGTGTAACCTCCTTGTCTATTATGACGCCGTTCACCAGCATCGTGTCCGCTATGCTTCCGCCGGCCTTCTTCTCAATCTTTATGTAATCTAGGTCTATGTGGCGCTTGCCGTCACGGTCCTTCTCCATTACCTGCTTCACTGCCTTTATCATCAGCTTCGACAGCTGCATCTTTGTTGCATCGTCGCCTATGTTCTTTGAGCCAAGCGATATCATAGCTATCTTAAGGAGCGAAGAGTCGTCCGTCTCGCTTATCTCATGCGAGTACTTTGCAAGTATTTCGTGCGCCTTTGCAGCCGCAATCTTGTAGCCCCTTATTATTACAGTCGGGTGTATGCCCTGCTCTATAAGCTCCTCAGCGCCCTTGAGCAGCGTGCCAGCCATTATTATGACGCTGGTGGTGCCATCGCCTACTTCCCTGTCCTGTGTCTTGGCTATGTCAACCATTATCTTGGCGATTGGGTGCTCCACGTTCATCTCGTCCAGTATTGTGGCGCCGTCGTTCGTTATCACTATGTCCCCAAGATCGCTGACCATCATCTTGTCCATGCCCTTAGGACCGAGCGTCGTCTTGACCGCGTTGGCCACAGCCACAGCAACTGATATGTTGGTGCGCTGTGCGTCCCTGCCCAAAAGCCTAGATGCTCCCTCTGGGAGCAGCAAAATCTGTTGTCCTCCGAGTTGATTTCCTTCAGCCATTTTAACACCTTTCAAAAGCGCAAGAGTGCCAGCAATAGGATTGCATTTAAACTATGCATATATTAGGACACTTCCCACTTCAACATATTTAATGAGGGAAAACTATTTATAGGTTACAGATGAGCCGCTCCCCGTGCAGTACTTCTCATAGGCATCGGCGTATATCCGCGCCTTCTCTTTGAAATACCTGGCATAGCCCTCCAGCTCTTCGACTCTAACCCTCACAGCCGTTCTTTCGCCGTCCTGGATTACCACGAAATTACCATCGACAGGCTTCCTCAGCTCCTCAAGCGCTCTTTCTGGGTCAACGTGCTTCAGGTACCAGTATCTGAATCTGTTCATGCGCTCACCTCTTGTAATTGAGATAGCTGACCAGCGTGCCATACCTGTTGTCTATGTTGTTCTTGATGTACTCAGCGACCTGCTCTGGCTCGCGTTCCCCGTCGAACCTTGCCTTGACCATGAAGCCGGCACTGCCTTCAGTTACGTAGACTTCAAGCACGTCGTTCAATGCAAGCAGCTCGTTCGCAACTTTCGTGATCTCAACGCCGTCCTTTGGCCTTAGGATAAAGAACTTGTGAAACGTTTTCCCGTCC
>JAKAOJ010000045.1 GCA_021812205.1 Microcaldota archaeon | reverse complement strand
CCGCAGGCCCTGCCACGAACATTATCCTGTCTATGCCGTCGTGTATCCTTGACGAAGAAACTATCTTTATCAGGCCTATGCGCGACTCCCTGCCCATGAGGTGCAGGCCTCCGCATGCCTCTGCGTCTATGAGCCTGCCCTCAAGGTCGCGCACAGTTACGATGCGCAGCCTCTTTGCCGGTACGCCATGCCCCTGGTATATCGAGAAGCCGAATTCCTGCTCTGCATCGTTCCTGTCCATCTCTTCCATTTTGACCTTTATGCCGTTCAGTATGTACGAGTTGGCGGTCCTCTCTATTTCAGCGATCTGCTCGCTGCTAAGCCTCTCGTAGTGCGCAACGTCTATGTGAGCCATGCTTGCAGTCTTCTTTGCACCTTCCTGCCATGCGTGCTCGCCGAGCACCTTCCTTGCGGCTGCGCTTATAAGGTGCGTAGCGGTGTGGTGCGCCATAAGCCTCCTCCTCCTCTCTGCATCGACATCGCAGTGGACCTTGGCCCCAACCCTAAATTCATGGGCCTTCTCAAGCACATGCACTATGACGCCGTTGAGGCTCTGCACATCCGTGACCCTTATTCCGTCGATGGTTCCATGGTCTGCCTCCTGACCGCCGCTCTCTGCGTAGAACGGCGTCCTGTCAAGCACCAGCATATTGCCATTTGACCGCAGCACCTTGGCGTCAGCGCTCTCCAAGAAGTCGTAGAAGAGCTTCTCTGTGGGCTTCAGGCCATCAACGTCGATGTCGAGTCCCTTCCCGTGCTTCTGCAGCTTCTCTACAAAGTCGCCCTTGAGTATCTTGTTGTATGCTTCTTCAGGCACGTCCAGCTTCGCCCCTTTCTTTGCAGCAACTGAATCTATGAACTCCGGCGTTATGCCGTTGCTCTCGTAGAGAGTGCGCATGCGGTCTATGGTAAGGGGCTCCTTCTTGCTTATTATCAAATCTACGATTCTGTGCGCCTCGGCCTTCGTCTTGTCGTAGCGCGCCTTCTCAACGTCTATCACCTTCGACACCTCATCCATGTCGAACGGCTCATTGTAAAGCCAGCCTATGTCGCCTGCGTGCAGCTCGATTAGCTTCATCAGGTCTATATCAAGCCCGTAACGCTCCATGAAGTCGAAGGCGCGCCTCAGCAGTATGCGGAGGTTGTAGCCACCCCCTACATTGCTTGGGAGCGCTCCGTCTGCCAGCGCGAACAGCAGGGTGCGCGTGTGGTCCGCTATGGCGTAGAGTGCCTGCATCGGCTTTATGCTGCCTAAATACTCCTTCTCGCTAACTCCCGCTTTTCTTATCGCGGCCATCTCCTTGTCGGCAGCGTCTCTTGTTTCAGACATGTCGACCTCTCCCAGCACCCCTGCAACTTTTGCATAGAGTGCATGGTCAGGCTTCACCCCGGAGCTCTTGTATGCATACTCCATCTCGCGCCTGAAAACCACGTCGTAGGCGGTCTGCGCCCCGGTGTAGAACCACATCAGCCTCTCGAAGCCCCAGCCAACATCCACGACCTTTCCCTTCAGGGGCCTCGTCTTGCCATTGGCATACTCGAACTCGGTGAAAACGCTGTTCACCAGTTCAAGGCCGTTGGAGAAGCTCTCTATGCATGGCCCGAACTCCGAGAAGTCCCCCATTGCCCATGCATCCTCCGTGTAGGTCAGGTTTTTCTTCTTGACGCCGAGGACGCCGGTAAGCAGGTCATAGTTGAGCTTTATGGTGCGGTCGCGCCAGTAACCCTCCTTCGGGTAATTGAAGGCGTGCTGCCCTGCCATCATGAACGAAGTGAAATGCCTGCCAGTTACTCCTGTGTTGGGTATGTCATTGAAGCGCAGGCATATCTGGGGCACCACAAGCGGGTTGGCTGAGTACTCGAAGCTCATGGCGCCGTTCTCTATGCGCTGGAAGTCCTGTATGCTCGCTATGGTGAAGTAGAGGTCCTGGCGCCACCTGCTCACCACAGGGTACTTTTTTATCTCCTCATGCCCCTCCTTCTTGAAGAAGCCCGCAAACTTCTTCCAGAATTCCTCATAGCCGATGCTTGTGGGCCTGTCTTTCATGAATGTATAGGGCTCATGCTCTGAATCGCCGCAGAGCTCCCTGCTGCTGTCAGCAGTCCAGAAGTACTTCCCGCAGATCCTGCATTTCTTCCTTTCAAAGCCCTCATCCTTGAAGAGCTTTGTCCCGTAATACTTCTCGTATTCCTTAGAGAAGCCCTTCCTAAGTTCGTCCTTGCTCAGCATCATATCAACCGAGCTTCTTCTGCGGCCACCAGACCTTGCACTGTTTGCCGAAGAAGATGCAATAGTCGCACTTCCATTTTTCCTCGAACGGTACGGCCGTCGCGTTGCGTTCGCCGTTCCAGTACTTCATCGAAAACGTGATTATGTCATCGAATTCCTTCTCAGTGTAAGCCAGCCTCATGACTTTGAGCGTCTTGCCGGTGAACTGGTCTATGTAGTGCAGCTGCACCGTGTCGCTGAGTTTCCCTATCTTGGTACATTTCTCAAAGAATATATCTGATACAGACCTTATGCTCCTGGTATCCTTGGCAACTCCGAGCGCATCAAGCTGCCTGGTGAATTCAGGTGTGAGCGCCAGCCTGTCTACGCCGTAGCTCCTGCAGAAGTTCGCCGAGGTGTAGAGCCCATCGCGCAGGTCCTGCAGCATCTTCCTGTAAAGCATGACCTGCACCCTGTGCGGGCGCGTCTGCGGTTCAGAGAACGCGCTTCTCTCCGATTTGGTCTTGTCCTCGCTAACCATCACGCCGTCCTCATGTACCACAAGCTCGTCTATCTTGCCCACCAGCCTGTAGCCGTTTACCGAGCCGTATACCTGCACCTCGCGCGTGCGCTTGTTCTTGTGCAGCGCGTCCAGTGCAAGCCCGTTGGTGTACAGCATCTTGTAGAGGTAGTCCGCGTAGCTCTTTGGCTCCAGCGGCAGCGGCTCGTTCACCTCATTCTCGAGCTCCTCATGCATGCTGCGGCCCTTCCGCATCTCAGCGGTCACCCTCTCGCCGACTGTATAACCAAGCTCCATCTTGAGCTCGCACCAGTACTGCGAGGCGATGTCTGTGGCGCGTATGCTTGTCTTATGGAGCCTCTCAAGCACGTTCATAAATCAGCCCGCCTACTTATCGTCATAGCTAAACGCTCAGCGATTACCTCAATCATCACGGTGGTAATGCGCATAATGCGTATAAATAGGTTTTGACCGACCTGCAGGCACGCTATCTCTTCATGTACTTGACGGCCACCTTGTACACAACGTAGAGCACTATGGCGAACACGCCTATCGCAGTTAGCGTTATGACAGCGTTGTTGGTGGAGAGGGCCTTCATGCCAAAGACTATCAGTACAGCATCCCAGATGGCAGCCCCAAGCGTTGAGTATGCGAAGAACTTCTTCTGGCTCATGCGCGCGAAACCTGCCGGGAAGCTCATTATTGTCCTTACCACAGGCACCAGCCTGGATAGGAACACGGCTGCAAAGCCATTGCGCGCGAACCATGCATCAAAAGAATCCAGCCTCTCTTGCGTAACATGAAAGAGCCTGAGGTGCTTGTAGACAACGTCCTTGCCTATGAAGTAGCCGATGTAATAGTCTACAGCAAGGCCGCCTACGCTGCCAAGGAGCGCAGCCAGGTACACAAGCGTGAGATTGAGCGTGCCGTTCGCTACGAATAGGCCTGCAAGCGGCAGCACCACCTCGCTTGGAACGGGCACAGTGGAGCCCTCCAGCAGCATAAGCACGAATATGGCGAGGTATCCGTACTGGATCATCAGCGCATGTATCGTTGCATACGCGTTGGTGAAAAGCGATGCGACTAGCCCAAGGGTTACATAATCTAGCATATGGACACGCTGCACTATTTGCGCTGCCAAGGTTTATGAATGTATATTGCGGCCTGCAATCTTCATACCGGGCACGGTATCGGAGGGCCCTCAACCAGCTTGAACAAGGCAGTGCCCATGTTGCGGTTTGTCGCTTCGAGGTAAGCGGACTCGCCGCGGCATGTGTAACCTGCTAGCTTGCCCACGCCAACAGTTTCGATTACCGGAATCTGGTCCCTGTAAACCACTGGCAAATACGCGTAGTAATATGTGGTAATGGTCCCATTTTCATTGACAGAATGGAGCAGGAAGTTGAGAAGCCGCTGCCCTGGGGCGCACGTAA
>JAKAOJ010000044.1 GCA_021812205.1 Microcaldota archaeon | reverse complement strand
GGAGGATGTAATGTTCGGGTTCGACATAGCGCCCGAGCACTATGTGAGCGCAATAGGCTCGTTGAAGCGCAAGGACTTCGTGCGCGAGGTGGACAGGACAAGCGGAGACCATTCTGCAATGGCTGTGGTAATAGGCGGCGAGAGCGAGGTCGAGGGCAGGCTGAGGGAGCTGGAGAAGATCGGCGGCGTAAGGCACGTCTACCCATCTTTCATACAGGAGACGGTCAAGTAGGGAACTCAAAAAGGCTCTTCTGGCTGATCGGCTTGGCTTCGCTGTTCCTGTTCCTGCCGAGCAGGTCAAGCTCTCCGTAGACGCCTGCGTAGCCGGGCTTTATCCGTATTCGCTCATGCCTTACATTGTCTATTGACTGCGCTATGCCATCGCCTGCCACTTCGGCTATCTCCTCTGGCCTGGCTGCGGTAAGTATATCAAATTCGTCGTGGAAGCGCCCTATTAGCGCTTCGTAGGCGGAGCGCACGCCTGCAGAGTACTTCGTCTTCTTGAGCGCGTAGGCTATCACCTCGAGGAGCGGCACAGCGTGTATGTATGGCACAGCGTTCTTGGGCTTGTACCCCGGCTCCCTGTCTGCAAGGTCGTTCACGCGGTGAAGCACCCCTACAACCAGCGGTTTGCCGCAGACCCTGCATGACCTAGTGCTGTCGGCTTCGGGATTTACTGAGAAGCCGCACTCCCTGTGGCCGTCGTAGTGGTACTTGCCCTCCTCCGGGTAGAACTCCACAGTCATCCTGAACCCCTTCTCCTCCCTGTTCGTTATTGCGTCTACCATCTTTGCGTATGTAACCCCGCCGTCTATTTCCAGGACGTTCGATTCGCGCCCCATGTTGCCGAGCGAGTGCATGTCGCTGTTAGACACCAGCGCATACCTGTCGAGCTCAGAGACGCGCCAGTTCATTGCCGGGTCGGACGACAACCCAGTCTCCAACGCCTGTATGCGCTTTGCCTGGTCGCCGTACGCCTCCTTTACCGAGCTGAAGCCGGACATCGCCCCCAGCACGCCGAAATATGGCGTCCATGCATGCGCAGGAAACACAAACGCATCTTTGCTTGCCTTAAACACCTCCTCGACCAGGTGCGCGGCGCCCATGGAAAGTATCGGCCTCCCGTCGCTTCCCAGGCTCCCGTACCTCTTCAGCGATTCGGCAAGTGCATCCACAGCATCGAAGCTCGGAAGCAGCACGCAGTGGTGAATGCGCTTCGACGAGCCGTTCACGCTCTCCACTGTGCATATCTCGTCGCTCAGCACGAACCGCGTGCCGCCCGCAGAGCCCTTCAGCAAGAATAGCCCGGAATCGCCATCCTGCGCCAGCGTTGACTTCAGCTCCTTCAGCCACTCGGGGTGCAGGAAGTCGCCGGTGCCTATCACCCCAAGGCCCTTCTCCTGCGCAGTCTTCTCCATCGAGACTGTGTTGATTGCTCCGCTGCACGCCCTTGCGAACCTCGAATGCACGTGCAGGTCTGCTATTACCCTCGTCTGCTCACCCTGCCATATCTCTTCAGCGCCGCTATCGTAACCACCTTTATGTTCGGGTATGTGTCTAGAGCCTTGAGCTCCTTGATGTCGAACCACCTGAGCTCGCTGCCTTCATTCTCGCTGAGCTTCAGCTCTCCGCCGGTCTTCCTCATCACGTAAATGCTGTCGTAGTGTATGTGCGTCTCGTCCTTGTACGGGACCTCCTCATACATTACGGCAAAGGGCAGCCCTACAGAGTGCGCTGCACTGTCAGAGTAGCTGATGCTGTCTTCAGCTACTATTTCCACGTCGAGGCCCGTCTCCTCCTTTGTCTCCCTGACCGCGGCCTCGTCAGGGAATTCATCTCCGTCGAGATGCCCGCCAGGGTAAATCCATATGCCGAGTTTCAGGTGGTTCATGAAAAGCACGCGGCCACCTTCTATCACCAATCCGCTCGCGGTCAGGCATCTTCTGGTCATTGCATCGCCATCAGCTTACAATCACAGCCTAATCCTATACGCTCTTCGCCACGCCGTTCCTGGGGCATACCGCGCCCACAGGGCAGACGCTGCACTTAGGCACTGCGCCGCAGATGCTCTTGCCATGCGCTTTGAGCACGTACGCGAAGTTGTGCCAGTATTTCTTGTCAACCACTTTCTCGAGGTCCTTCTCTATCCTATCAGGGTTCTTGTTCTGGCTGAGCCCAAGCCTGTAGGAGAGCTTTATCACCCATGTATCTACTGGTATGCCATCCACTATGCCGTATGCGTTGATCAGTATGGTGTTGGCAGTCTTGCCTCCTATGCCCGGAAGCTCGACGAGCTGCTCGTTCGTCCTGGGCACACTGCCTGCATACTTCTCGTCTATAATCTTGCATGCGTCGATTATGTTGAGCACCTTGTTCCTGGCGTAGCTGACCCTCCCGACAACCGCAAGGAGCTCCTCAGGCCTGGCCCTGGCGTAGTCCTTTGCCTCTTTGTACTTGGAGAAAAGTGCAGGCGTGACTGCATTCACAACGGTGTCATGCGTCTGGGCCGAGAGAATTGCAGCCACAAGGAGGTCTATCGGGGTCTTGAAATTCAGGTAGTACTTTGCGCCCTTGTACGCGCTCTCAAGTCCTGCAACTAGCTTCCTTGCATCCTTTTCTCCGAGAAGCTTGACAGACATCGCACCCCCATGCATACCTTCAATTAAAGCTTTATTTATCTTGCCCCCGAGTAATGTGCATGGAGGGCTCAAAGGCTGCGTTCGCCAGGCTTGTCATATCGAGGCTCCGGCGCAGGTACAGGCGCGAGATGCACACAAGCCTGCATCACGGGAGCCCGTGGGAGCTTCTTGTTGCAACGATGCTTTCTGCGCAGGCGCAGGACGCGAGCGTCAACAGGATAACACCCAGGCTTTTCAGGGATTTCAGAAGCGTGCGCAGCTACGCAGCCCTGAAGCCGCCGCAGCTCTATCCCTACACCCGTAGCATAGGCCTATACAGAAACAAGTCGAAAAACATCGTGGCCGCGGCAAAGAAGATAATGGCCGACTACGGCTCAAAGGTGCCCGACACAATGGAGGGGCTCACTTCCCTTCCCGGAGTGGGCAGGAAAACAGCCAACGTTGTGCTCTACAACGCCTTCCACAGGAGCGAAGGGATTGCCATAGACACCCACTGCATAACAGTGGCCAACAGGTTGGGCCTGGTGCGCACGGCAGATGCAGCGAAGATAGAGCGCACTCTGATGAAAATTGTGCCGAGGGACGACTGGGGCGACCTTACCCATCTATTCATAGCGTTGGGCAGAGATGTCTGCACAGCAAAGAGAAAATACTGCGGGCGTTGCGTGCTCAACAGCATCTGCCCGTCCAGCACGGTGGCGAAATGATAGCATGCCTCTTCAGCGGCGGGAAGGACTCGACGCTAGCGCTGCACAAGGCTGCGGCACAGGGCTACCACGCAGAGCTCCTGATAACGATGAGGCCGGAGAGCGACTCCAGCTACATGTTCCACAAGCCCAACATCGACAAGACTGCACTCCAAGCGCAGGCGATGGGCATAAGGCAGGTGTTCGCGGACACGAAGGGCGAGAAAGAGCTGGAGCTTGCGGACCTCGAGAAAGCATTTGTTGAAAACAAGGTAAGCGTGCTCATAACCGGCGCTGTGGCGAGCAACTACCAGCGCCAGCGCATACAGGCGATATGCGACAGGCTCGGCATAAAGCACATCGCGCCCCTTTGGGGCATGGAGCCGATGGACGAGCTCATTGAGCTCGCAGAGAGGTACCACGCCATAATCACGCACGTATCTGCGGAGGGATTCGACCGCAGCTATCTCGGCGCGCGCATAGATGCTGCAATGATAGAGAAGCTCATCGCCCTTAACAGGCGCTACCGGATAAGCCTCATATTCGAGGGCGGGGAAGCGGAGTCGTTCGTGCTCGATGCGCCTCTCTTCCGGAAACGCATAGAGATAACGAAGTCGCACATAGAGATGGAGGGATCCACTGGCACATATGTTATAGACGAGGCAGTACTCGCTGACAAGAATCCCGCCTGACGGCTACTCTCCTGCATTTATCCTGCCCAGCAGCTCGTCAACGTCCTTCCTGAGCTCGTCTATAGTGCCGGAGTTGCTTATCACGTACTGGGCCCTGCCCATTATACCCTCGATGCCGAACTGCCTCTCCTTCTCCTCCCTGTATTCAAAATCAGTTTTTGTCTT
>JAKAOJ010000043.1 GCA_021812205.1 Microcaldota archaeon | reverse complement strand
CCGATCTCCCTATCATCCGCTTCAGCAAGGTGTCTGCAAGCAGCGCCGAGAGCCTGTTTCCAGTGCCCTCCACATCTAGGGCTATGGACCTGTATTTCTGGCGCTTCTGAAGGAACCTGAGTATGCCCGTTCATGCACCCCTTATACTGTGATTGAAACACTCTTTTCCCTCATGAACTGAGGTAGGTAGTGCTTGCTCCCAGTGCCCTTGCCCGTGAGGCCTGAGCCCTTCCACCCTACAAAGGAGTGCATGCCGACCATAGCGCCTGTGGTGGCGCTTATGCCCCTGTTTATGTATACTGTGCCAGCCTCTATCGCCCTTGAGAACGTCTTAATCTCCTTGCCGTTCTTCGAGTATAGGCCTGCAGTGAGTCCGTATTCGACATCGTTTGCCATGCGCAGCGCATCCTTGAAGTCCTTGTATGTTTCTATGGTCACGAATGGGAGAAAGAGCTCTGTATGCACAAGCTCGTGGTCATGCCTGAGCTCCACTATTGTAGGCTCTACATAGAACCCATCCAGGTCCACGCGGGCCCTGGTGCCGCCATATAGTATGCGCCCTGAGGCCTTGGCTTTCTCCACCGATTCCACGTAGCGCCTGTACGCACTCTCGCTTATCAGCGGGCCGACGTAGTTCTCTTTATCAAGAGGATTGCCAATCTTCATTGTGCGCGCGCGATCAACAAGCTTGCTTATGAACTGCTCCTTTATCGACTCGTGTACGTATACTCGCGAGAGAGCGCTGCATTTCTGCCCTGCGAAGCCGAAGGCCGCGCTTGCGACACCCTGGACAGCCTCGTCCATATCGGCATATTTTGATACTATCGTGGGGTTCTTGCCGCCCATCTCGACTATGAACGCCTTCTGGTTTCCTGCACTGAAAGTACGCGCCACCATCTTGAGCCCCGTCGACTTGGATCCTGTGAAGACTATACCGGACACTTCAGGGCTGGCTACAATCTCGTCGCCGACCTCTGAGCCTGGACCAGTCACATAATTGAATACCCCGTCAGGCAAGCCTGCCTCCTTGAACACCTTGTATATGTGCAGCCCAGTCAGCATCGACATATTATCTGTCGAGGATGGCTTGAACACCACAGTATTTCCGGTTATCAGCGCGGCGGTGCTCATGCCAACCGATATTGATATAGGGAAGTTGAACGGCGCAATTACGCCAAATACTCCGTAAGGCTCCATAGACAATGTTATGCGCTCCGTGCCTGAAGGGGCACCCTGGAACCCCAGCTTCACCTTCCCGGTGCTCTCGGATATTATGTTTTTCCTGACGTAGCCACGGTTCTGCTCCAGCTCATCTGCGTAGTAGTGCAGGAAGTCTATTGCTTCGTCTACCTCTCCCACAGATTCGTACCTTGACTTGCCATTCTCGTAGCTGAGTATTGCGGCAAGCTTGAACTTGTCCCTCGAGAATAGGTCAGCTGCGCGGCGGAACAGTACGACGCGCTCTTTGTAGGGGGTGGCACTCCAGGAGGCGAATGCTTCCTTTGCAGCTGCGATTGCCTGCCTCGCGTGCTCTCTCGTGCCTTTCTGGAAGCGCCCTATAAGTATGCTGTGGTCTATCGGCGAGCGCTCCTCAAGATGCTCGGCAGCGTAGACCTCGCGGCCGCCTATGTACATTGGGTTCCTGGAACCGAATGACGCCTTCACCTCATTCAACGCTTTTTCAAAAAGTGTGTCGAACTCCTGCTCCTTCCCGGCTTCAAGGAAGTGCTTATATGTCGATTCGTTCGTGAACTTTGCCCTTGCCATTATATCACGCTTACAATCTACAATCAGTCCTGCATCACTATTGTTGCAAAGAAACAATTTAAAGGTGTAGCAGAAGGGCGAGGCACAACGATTCAACGCGCGGGAGTTAATAGCTGCAAATAATTGACGCGCATACAGGTCCGTCGTAAAAAGCTTTAAATACCAAGACCCACATATAACCGAGTTATAAATCGTGTGCTGATTTGATGGCAGTTGCAGGAAACGAGGGCGTAGTGCAGGAGCAGAACGAGTATCGCGAGCGCTACGGCTTCAGCGACAGGACAGAGTATTCCGAGATGCAAAAAGGCCTCTCTGAAGCTACCGTCAGGTTTATATCAAAGAGCAAGGGCGAGCCAGATTGGATGCTCGAAAAGAGGCTCGCAGGCTACAAGGCGTTTACAGAGAAGCCCACGCCTACTTGGGGTGCGGACCTTAGCAAGATAGACTACGACGACATCTATTATTACCTTAAGCCAAAGGCAGGCAAAAGCGACAGCTGGGCTGATGTCCCTGAGGATATAAAGAGGACGTTCGACAAACTTGGCGTGCCTGAAGCGGAGAGAAGGTTCTTTGCAGGCGCTGAAGCGCAGTACGATTCAGAGGTGGTGTATCACCACGTGAAGGAGGGCCTTGAGAAGCAGGGTGTCATATTCACGGACACTGATACTGCAGTGAGGAAGTACCCTGAGCTTATGAGAAAGTACTTCGGTACTGTGATACCACCGAGTGACAACAAGTTTGCTGCGCTTAACACCGCCGTGTGGAGCGGCGGCAGTTTCATCTATGTGCCCAAGGGTGTGAAGGTTGCGATGCCTCTGCAGGCATACTTCAGGATCAACGCTGAGAAGGCAGGCCAGTTCGAACGCACGCTCATCATCGCTGATGAGGGTGCGGATGTGACTTATGTTGAAGGCTGCACGGCTCCGATATATATAAGCTCGTCACTGCATTCAGCCGTAGTGGAGATAATAGTGCACAAGAACGCGCACGTGAGGTATGTGACTGTGCAAAACTGGTCAAAGAACGTTTACAACCTAGTCACGCAGCGTGCGTATGCCTATGAGAATGCGCACATGGAGTGGATAGATGCAAACATAGGCAGCATGGTAAACATGAAGTACCCCAGCATATTTCTTAAGGAGAGGGGAAGCAAGGGAGACATACTTTCTATAGCAGTTGCAGGAGATGGGCAGGTCCAGGACTCAGGAGGAAAGGTCTATCATCTCGCGCCTGAAACCACGTCACAGATAGTGTCCAAGAGCGTTTCAAAGGGCAGTGGGGTCGCATCGTATAGGGGATTGGTCCATATAGACAGGCGCGCAACCGGCTCCCAGTCAGGAGTCAAGTGCGATGCACTGCTGCTTGACGACAGCGCAAAGACCAATACTTACCCTTACAACGAGATATATGCAGATGATGCATTCGTGAGCCATGAGGCGTCTGTCGGGAAGCTTGGCGAGGATGAGCTATTTTACCTTATGTCGCGCGGCATGAAGGAGGATGATGCAATAGCAACCATAGTGCTTGGGTTCATAGACCCGCTTGTGAAGGCATTGCCGCTAGAATATTCGCTCGAACTAAAGCGCCTGATAAAACTCGACACGACGAATTCGGTCGGATAGCGTGGTCGCATGCCTTATGATTTGTTTGTATCGGCAGCACTGAAGAGCTATGCCTCTATGCCGTATGAAGTTAATGAGCTCTACAAGAGGCAGGGGATAGGCTTCGACCTGCACGCGTACGAGGAGGAACTGAAACTTGGAAATGCTACGGGCACACATGTAGCAGCATATGCAGCGGAGGCAGCCTCAAAGCTAAAAACAAAGTTCGATGCCGTCGTGGGAGATGGTGAATTGCTGCACAACAATGTTACAGGGCTCAGGCTTGCACCTATGATTGAGGCATATGAGGATGTTTCAGAAGCCAGCATGCACAGAAATGAGGAGGACAAGTTTGTTGCATTTTCAAATGCGTTTGCAAGGAACGCGCTGATACTTGATGTTAAAGAAGGCTCTGTAGTGGCGCTGAATATAGTATTTGCCCATGATGCCACCACGCCGCCGCTGCAGTTCTTTATCAGGGGTGCAGAAGGGTCGAATATCTCCATCAATGAGCTTTTTGTCTCTGATGATGGCAGCATCATGAGCGGCATAGTGCAGGAAATAGCTTTAGGCAGGAACGCTGCTGCAGAGGTTAACGTACTGCATTTAGAAGGAGCAGGAACCAGGACATTCGGGCTGACTAAGGCTTCTGCCGGAGACAGCGCCACGCTCGTGCTCAACAACCTATATTCCGGAAGCGGCGTAGGAAGGTACCGTACTGGCCTGCTGTCCAAGGGCCGCGGAGCCAGCATAGAATCGAATGATGTAATACTTGGTTCAGGCGAGCAGAAATTTGACCTTTACACAAACACCATAAACGATGGT
>JAKAOJ010000042.1 GCA_021812205.1 Microcaldota archaeon | reverse complement strand
CCGATCTCTGATATTCCATACATACTATTACGCCTTTCTAATTTATATATCTATCAACCTATCAAATTCGCATTCATCCCCTAACTTAAGGTTAGGTGCTTTCTGCTATTCGTTCTGTAAGCGCCAGCATTGCAGTAGCAACATTAATGGGATGGCACTTTCACTATAAAAATATATACGTTGCGTGAGAATGAGGCGTGTGGTAGGGGCATGGTTGCTGACTACAGGAGTGTGGAGTCTGATATCCTGATTATAGGAGCAGGAGGCGCAGGCATGCGCGCTGCCATAGCAGCAGGGGAGAAGGGCGCGCGAGTCATAGTTGCCACGAAGTCGCTGCTCGGCAAAGCGCACACCGTCATGGCTGAAGGCGGCATAGCGGCGTCCATAGCCGATGTAGACTCCAAGGACAGCTGGGAGGTGCACTTCGCGGACACCATAGTAGAGGGTGCGTACCTATCAAACTGGCGCATGGCTGAGATGCTCGCGAAGGAGGCGCCCGAGAGGGTGTATGAGCTGGAGCGCTATGGCGCGGTGTTCGACCGCACCGAAGACGGGCGGATAATGCAGCGGGCCTTCGGGGGCCACACGTACAGGAGGCTCTGCCACGTGGGCGACAAGACCGGCCTCGAGCTCATACGCACTATGGAGGACCAGGTGCTGCACAGGAACATAGAGTTCATGGCAGAGGTCTTCGTCACCAAGCTGCTGGTGTCGCAGGGGAGGTTTGCTGGGGCTGTTGCAATAGACTTCAAGAGCGGGGAGTTCCTGCTCTTCAAGGCCAAGGCTGTGATAATAGCTACAGGCGGATGCGGGCGCATCTACAAGGTGACGTCCAACTCGTGGGAGAGCACAGGCGACGGGCTAGGCCTGGCGTACAACGCAGGCTGCGAGCTCAAGGACATGGAGATGATACAGTTCCACCCGACAGGCATGGTCTGGCCCCCCGGGGTTAAGGGGCTCCTGGTGACCGAGAGCGTGCGCGGCGAGGGCGGCATACTTCTCAATGCCAAGGGAGAACGCTTCATGCTGAGGTACTCGCCTGAGAAGAAGGAGCTTGACGCGCGCGACGTGGTTGCGCGCGCGATATACCATGAGATACAGAATGGGAATGGCACCGCGCATGGCGCAGTCTACCTTGACATATCCCACATGGGCGCGGACTTCATAAAGCGCAAGCTACCAGGCATGTACTCGCAGTTCATGCAATTCGCGGGCATTGACATAACAAAGCAGATGATGGAGGTGGCGCCGACTGTGCACTACCAGATGGGCGGCATAAACGTCGACCCTGAAACGGCTGCAACCAGGGTGCGCGGCATATATGCAGCCGGCGAGGTGGCTTCCGGGCTGCACGGCGGCAACAGGCTCGGGGGAAACTCCCTCGCCGACATACTCGTGTTCGGCAAGAGGGCAGGCGAAGCCGCAGGCGACTACGTAAGAAGCGTGGAGCAGGCAGGTATTGACGGCGCGGAGGTGCGCGCCGAGATAGACAGGGTTGGAGCATTCCTCAACAGCTCAGGCACCAACCCGTACATCCTGGTAGACAGGCTCACCGCTGCGATGACTGAGCATGTCGGCATAATCCGCGAGGAGAAGAGCCTTGGCAAGGCACTTGCAGAGGTGCTGGAGCTAAGAAAGCTCTATGCCAAGGTAGGCGTGCAGGGGGAGCTAAAGTACAACAAGGGCCTGCTCGCCGCGCTGGAGCTTGACGGCATGCTCATCGCGGCTGAGGCCGTCGTCAGGGGTGCGATAATGCGCAAGGAGAGCCGCGGAGCACATGCGCGCAGCGACTACCCGAAGAAGGACCCTTCATGGAAAAAGAATATAATAGCGTCGAAAAGTGCTGACAGCTCGATGTCCTTCAGGACAGAGCCTGTGCCTGAACTGCCTGACAGGCTCAAGGGCCTTGTCAAGCCCGAGGTGTACTGATGGACGGAAATGGCGATAAAAAGACAGTCAAGCTGCGCATATACAGGCGCGACCCTAAGAAGGAGAGCAGCGGCAGGTTTGTTGAGTACGAGGCGCCGGTAGAGGAGGGCATGGTGGTCCTCGATGCCGTGCGCTATGTGGAGCAATACGTAGATACAAGCCTGGCAGTGCGCTGGAACTGCAAGGCAGCTCGGTGCGGCTCGTGCGCGGCAGAGATAAACAACAGGCCGGCGCTGATGTGCAAGACGCGTGTCGACGAGCTCGGCAGCACGATAACGGTCGCGCCAATGCATGTCTTCCCGCTCATCAAGGACCTGGTGACGGACGTCTCGCGCAACTATGAGATAGACAGGAAGATCCCCGGCTTCACACCAAAGGACATGCAGAGCCCGTGGCGCATTGCCCAGATGGACGTGGAGCGCACCAAGGAGTTCAGGAAGTGCATAGAGTGCTTCCTGTGCATGGACGTCTGCCACGTGGTGAGGGAGCACGACGCCGATTATGTCGGGCCAAGGCATGTTGTAAAGGCCGCATCGCTCGACATGCATCCGATGGACACGCTGGACAGGTCGGAGTACCTGAACAGGAGCGGAGGGCTAGGCCTGTGCAACATAACAAAGTGCTGCCAGGAGGTCTGCCCCGAGGATATAAAGATAACGGACAACGCGATAATACCGGAGAAGGAACGCGCGGCAGATTCCTTCTACGACCCGATTGCGAGGCTCTTCAAGCGCGCGAGGAAGGGAGCTGAGGATGGCGTCTGAAAACGCAAACGCGAAAACGCACATAATACCTCCGGAGTTCCTGGAGCCCAACTGGAGGCTATGGTCGTTCATACTGCTCATAGGCATAGCGATGGTGGCGCTCTTCCAGTTCCCGATGAAGCCGTTCGAAGGCTACATAGACCCGTTCTACTCACCCACGCTGCTCATAGTGCCTGTCATAGGGCTCTTCAGGCTGACGTGCTATGCATTCAGGAAGGGCTACCACAGGCACATCTTCGTGCATCCGGTGCAGTGCGAGCTCAATGCAAGGATTGACACGCCTGCAAGGCATTACAGCGGCGAGACGGGCTTCCTCCGCATCGAGAACCTGCACAGGTACTTCATGTACTTCGGGGCGCTCATACTGCCGTTCTTCTACTATGACTTTTACCTCTCGGTGGTTTATGCAGGCGCGTTCACCCTTAGGCTCGGGAGCCTGATAATGCTGGCGGATACACTGGTGCTCACGCTCTGGGTTTTCTCCTGCCATTCAGTGAGGCACCTGCTAGGAGGCAACGTGGACTGCTACGGCTGCAGGTTCGCGCCAAAGCAGAGGAACGGCCTCTACAGGCTGCAGAGCGCCCTCAACGCGCACCATGAGGGCTTCGCCTGGGCAGGCCTCATAATGATAGTATTTGTTGACTTATACCTGCGGGCGCTTGCAGCAGGCATCCCGCTTGACATGACGCTGCTGCACCTTGCGCACCTGTGATACGATGAAAAGGCTCATACCGCCGCGGTTCAGGTACCCGCTCTTCCTAGCAGGGCTGCTGATTATCATAGCTTCCGGCTACGCGCACAGGTATGCAGGGGCGCCTCTCTGGTCCATAGAGATAAGCGTGACAGCCGGCTTTCTGCTCTTCCTCGCCTCTATAGTTGCATGAGCACGCTACGGCGAGTAGCTGCCGAGGAGGTTCTCCGCAGATATGATGCCCTTTATCGAGCCGTGTTCGACGACCAGCACCGCCTGGCTGCCCTTCAGCAGCGAGGCGACAGCGCTTATCGGAGTGTCTGCAGATACCGTCGGGAATGGGCCGCCCATCACCTCCGATATGCGGACGCTGCGGGGCACGCCGACCAGCATTCCGGTGGTGATGCTGCCGACGGCTATCCCCCTCTGCACAACAGGGAACTGCGACACAGCGTGCCTCTTCGCCAGGCCTATTGCCTTGCCGGCCCTGTCGCCAGGAGCAAGCAGGATCACGGGCTGGTGCATCACTTCGCCAGCCTTCCTCTCGCTTCTGTGCTCCTCGCGCTCCAGCACACTGAATATCTCGCATGCAAGGCTGTAGTTGGGCACGACCAGCCCCCGCTCTATCTTTGTTATGAGGGACTGGCTGACCCCTGAAAGCTTGGCCAGGCTGTTCTGTGTCATGCCGAGCCTGCGCCTCCGCGCCGCTATCTCTCCAAGGCTAGGAAACATTGCACCGGTTTGCATTGCGCGCCAATGTATAAAAGCATTGTCATAATTAGGGCTGCAGTTTATTCACTTCTGAATAGCTGCACTCATTGCCCCTCGTAGAAGAAGCTGAGCTGGCCCTTGCAGTTCATGCAGACGAACTCGCCGTCGTCGTTGGTGTATTGGTAGCCGCAGTTCTCGCAGTATGTGGTGTAGCATT
>JAKAOJ010000041.1 GCA_021812205.1 Microcaldota archaeon | reverse complement strand
CTTTGGAAGACTATAAGTGGCGCTAGAATAAAGGCTTCAATAATGACTACCATGTTGGTTGGGCGATTAAGCTACAGAAACATGTACCCAGAGAATACACTCGTATACAGGATGCTTACTACAGAGCACTGGGCAGAAAATCCTGACAATGTTGCATTACGGAAACTTGAATAGTCCAGCCCTGAGCAACTTTATTTAAAAGTAGAGATAGCTTTGGCTCTTAGCAGCCTGATCCTCCTTCCATAGGTTTCACCATTTAGGATTATATCAAAGGCTTTAAATAGGTTTCCTGCACGCCATTGAAACTGCGTAAAGGCTGGAAATTTATCATTGTTATGGTCCGCCAAGCAAACGGAGAGCTACTGTATGCCGCTAAAGTAGCGTGCCTGCGCCCTATGGGCCGCTATTCCATTGTGGAGAAGCCCTCCATCTTCTTTATCTCCACATCGGTGATTTTGCTGAAGATTGGCTTTACCTCCTTTCCGCGCGCGAGTTTTGCGCTTTCGGACAGCATCCCAAGCCTCGGCTCGCCCTCGCTGGAGAAATATGAGAGAGTCTGCAGGCTGGCCTTCGGAGTGAATGGATAGAGCAGCACTCCAAGCACGTGCACCGTATCTATGAGCGACGCCATTGCTGCCTTGAAGCGCCTGGAGGCATCCTCGCTGGCCATGGCCTTTTTGGCGAGTGCCCACGGCTCCTCGGCGCTCATCAGCTCATTGCCCAGCTCTGCTATGCGTATGACATTGTGGAGCGCCTCCCGTATCTTTATCGCATCGAAGTTCTTGGAGTACTCGCCGATCTGCGCGTCTACCGCAGCGCTCCTTGCCCCCTCGGGGCTTGAGCCAAGCAGGGCCTCGTTGTTCCTGGCAAGGGTCAGCACGCGGTTGACGAGGTTGCCTATCTTGTCGTTCATTATCTTGTTGACTATCTCGGCGAACCCTGCAATGGTGAACTCCGTGTCTGCTGACTCAGGCAGCATGTGCACAAGCGCGAAGCGCCAGTAGTCTGCAGGGGCTATGCCGAGCGCATTCTGCATGTTGAGGCCGCGGCCCCTGCTCTTCGAGAACTTAAGGCCCTTTGCGTTCAGGTACTCATATGCTATTATTGTGTGCGGGAGGACGTAGCCGCTGTTGGCCCCTATGAGCAGGCCGGGCCACATCATCGTGTGGAACTCTATGTTGTCCTTGCCCATGAACTGTATGAGCTTGGTGCCGCTGTTTTTCCAGTAGCGCTGCCAGCGCTCTTTCGACCACTCGCGCGTTATGCCTATGTACCCTATCACCGCATCGAACCAGACGTAGAATCTCTTGTCCTCGAACCCGGGCACCGGCACAGGGAAGCCGAGGCTTATGTCGCGTGTTATGTCGCGGGGCTTGAGGCCCTGCTCTATGTAGCTCAGCGTTTTGTTGACGGCGTTCTTGCTCCAGTTGTTTGCGGAGTGGGACTTGACAAACTCCAGTATGTCTGGCTGCAGCTTCGGGAAATTGAGCGCGAGGTTCTTTGTCTCCCTGAATTCTATATCGGTGCTGCCGCATATTGCGCAGTGTGGCTTTATGAGCTCCTCCGGATCCATCAGGTGGCCGCACGTGTCGCACTGGTCACCCCTGGCGTCTTCTGCGCCGCAGTTGGGGCACGTCCCCTCTATGAACCTGTCAGTGAGCAGGCGCTTGTCTACAGGGCAGTACGGGCGGCGGCCCGCAGTCTCTATTATGTAGCCGTTCTTTTGGAGCGCCGCGAACAGCTCGTACACGGTCTCCTTGTTCTCCTCCGAGTCTGTCTTGCCGTAATGCGTGTAGTCGCACTCGAACTCGATGAGCAGCTTCTTTATCTCCTCGTGCACCTCATTGGAGAGCGCCATAGGGTCCACGCCTTTCTTCATCGCCATGATCTCTATCGGCGTGCCGTGCTGGTCTGAGCCGCAGATAGAGATGCTGTCTACACCCTTCATGCGAAGGTACTTGGCAAAGACGTCCGCAGGCAGCATTGACCCCACGAAGTTGCCGATGTGCGGCACCGCCTCCGAGTAGGGCAGTGCAGAGGTGACTATTATGCGCTCGTTTTCTCCAGACATTTCAAAAACCTGCCTGCTGGCCGGTACGCTTCCGGTATTTGTTGCCATCTTTGCGCTTTAAATGGTTCTGTTCCAAAGCCTTAATACTTCTTCGCGCCTATAACTATATTGGGGTAGTAGGGAGCCCGACCGTGGTTTTATGGACAATGCCGCTGCTGAACCGATAAGGCAGGCGTTCGACGACTTCCTGGAGCGCTACTACCGCGAGCAGATAAACGACCTTATAATCGCGTTCCCAGGCAGGCGCAGCCTGATGGTCGACGTGCGTGATCTAGAGAAGTTCAACCCTGAGCTCGCCAGCGACCTTATAGACAAGCCGGAGCTTATAATAGAGGCGGCGGACGAGTCGCTCAAGGGCAAGATGAGCGACGTCGACATGGCCCACAACGAGCCGCACGTGCGCTTCTTCAACCAGAACGTCAACACGCCGCTTGTGCAGGACGTTGGCTCGGCATACATAGGCAAACTGATACTGCTCGACAGCCTTATAGTCAAGAGGTCGGAGATAAGCCCGAAGGTGAAGATAGGCGTGTATGTGTGCACATTCTGCGCCAACAAAGTGCACGTGCGCATAGACAAGGATGAGGTGCCTGAGATATGCCCGCAGTGCAAGCGCAGGTCCATGAAGCAGGTGGCAGACGAGTCGCAGTTCATCAACCTCCAGAAGATAGCGGTGCAGGACCCGCTGGAGAAGCTGAGGGGCAACACGCCCACGTGGCAGCTCGAGGTGTGGATAAAGGACGACATGGTCAACACTGTTATACCTGGGGACAGGATAGACCTCACCGGCATACTGCGCATAAGGCCAAGGAAGAACGCCCGGGGCAAGACCTCTGACCCAAGCCTCTTTGCCATGTTCCTCGAAGCCGTGTCTATAGTACCGAAGCAGAAGGAGTTCGCGGACCTGCAGATAGATGAGGAGGAGGAGCGCCAGATACGCGAGCTGAGCAAGGACCCGCAGATATTCCAGAAGATAGCAAAGTCAATAGCGCCGTCCATATATGGCTATGACGAGATAAAGCAGGCAGTCTCTCTCCAGCTCTTTGGAGGGACGGCGGGCAAGAAGCTCGTAGACGGCGGGCTGGTGCGCAGCGACATGCACATACTGCTCATAGGCGACCCTGGAAGCGCGAAGACGAGGATACTTCAAGCCGTTTCAAGGCTTGTGCCCAAGGGCATATACGTCAGCGGCAAATCCGTGACTGGAGGCGGCCTGACAGCGATAGCCGAGAGGGACGACTTTTCTGAAGGCGGCTGGGTTCTGAAGGCAGGGGCGCTGGTTCTCGGATCCGGCGGGGCAGTCTGCATGGCTGGAGACACTGAGTTGTACGATGGCCAGCGCTTAATAACTGCAGAGAGGCTGTGGGACGAGGTTGGGGGCAAGATTTATCCCACGAAGCACGGTATGGAGGCCAAGAAAGTCGCCGCTCCTGTCACAATATATGATATGGGCAGTAAGACAGACATGCTGCACCATCAGGCGTTCGCGATACTTCGGAGGAAGTACTCCGGTGACCTAATCAGGCTTACGTTTGCCTCGGGGCTGAGCATAGACGTGACGCCCGATCATAGGTTCAAGAGGCTGACACACGTAAAGAATCTTTGGGTCAGGGCAGAGGATATTGCAGAAGGCTACATGCTCAGGGCTCCAGTCAAAGTCACCGGCCCTGTTGCGACCCTAGACACCGGCGAAGAAGATGCTTACGTGCTGGGATGCGTCTACGGTGACGGGCACATAAGGAACAATAGCGTCATTATTTCGCAGTCGAAGAAGAATATGGACGTTATAAAAAACATAATGGCACGGTCTTCTGTATTCTCGCCGTACGACAAGAAGGACAGGGCGCGTGAACTGAAGGGCCGCGACGGGGAGGTATACATGCTGGTTTCCAGAATGTACCAAATGTGGACCAGCAACGAGACGTTCGTCGAGCGCACTAACTTCTTCCTCAGGCACCCCTCCATAGACAACATACTCATGTTGAATGACAAGGCGCTTGCAGCATTCCTGGCTGGCGTATTCGACACAGACGGCGACTTCGACCGTGTCGATGGCAAGATAACTGCCATGCGCATGTACCCGACCAAGTCTATGCACGAGCTGAGGGTAATGCTGTATGCACTGAGGAGACTGGGTATTTACGCACGGATACATAGTCTCAGGGGCAGGATACCAATCATGCAGGTGACCGGAGGAGACATAACACTCTTGACCGAGCTCATAAGACCGTACAGCGCAAAGGTGAATAGGGAGAAGAACCTTGAGATAAAAAAACAGAAGGGGTACGCATTAATTAGAGGTATTGAGAGGGTCACTCGTGTTGAAAGGGTGCCAGATCGG
>JAKAOJ010000040.1 GCA_021812205.1 Microcaldota archaeon | reverse complement strand
AGCGTGCTCGGAAAGGACGCGAAGCAGAATGCCGTTCCCGAGCCGCAACGCTACGGCGTGGAGCTGAAGTTCGACAGACCCAATGTGCGCGAGCTGGTGCGCAAGTGGTGGAAGGTGCTGGTGGGAACTTCGCTTGCATGGTTCCTGATTGACATATCCTACTACGGCACAGGTATATTCACGCCCTACTTAACGACGTTCTTCGGCTTCAGTGGCGTCTTCGGGCCAACAAAGGCTACCGCCCTGCTGCTCCTGACGTGCGCCGTGCCAGGGTACTGGGTGGCGTTCGGCCTAATAGACAGGGAAGGCCGCAAGGCAATACAGGCAATAGGCTTCTTCGCCATGGGCGCCCTGTTCATCGTGCTCGCAGTATTCGGCCGGGCCATATTAGCTGGCTTCAGCCTGCTATTCTTCGCGCTGTACGGCCTCACGTTCTTCTTCTCCAACTACGGGCCTAACACGACCACGTACGTTTACCCTGCAGAGCTCTTCCCCACGCAGTTCAGGGCCAGAGGCCACGGCATAGCTGCAATGAGCGGCAAGCTCGGTGCAGCAATCTCTACCCTATTCTTCCCGCTGCTGATAGAGAAGCTCGGGAGGTTCGGGGTCATAGGCATGCTGGGCGCTGTCGCTGCAATAGGCGGGGTAGTCACACTTGCGCTCCTCCCTGAAACAAAGAAGAGGCCGCTGAGGGAGACTTCCCGCGAGGCCGAGCTTACCATGGTAACATCGACCCTGTACAGCGAGTTCAGTGCGCTCCTCGGGCACATCAGGAAAGGTTCAGCGCTTGTGCAGCAGATGTTCGCCAAGGGCGGTGATGGCGCATACTTTGCAAAGGTGAAGAAGGAGGAGCACGAGGCCGACAATGACGTCCACTCAATAATGGACTACATAACCAACGTGCGTGTCAACAGCACGCTCTACATGGATGTCTCGCACCTTGCATCAAACCTCGACAACATAATGGACGGCCTCGAGGCAGTTGCAGCGCGCATGGCCATGTACAAGATAGCGAAGGCCGACCAGATAATGCGCAAGTTCGCAGCAATAAACAGCTCGTGCATAGAGGCAGTGGGGCAGAGCGTAGAGGCAATGACCGGCCTCCTGTCAGGCAAGGAGGACGCGGCCAGGCTTGTTCTGGAGAGCTACAAGCTCGCCACCAAGCTGGAGAATGAGGCAGACGACCTGCTCAGGGGCTCGCTGGCAGGGCTCATGGATGGCAGCGACATCAAGCACATCATAGTCTACAAGGAGATCTACGAGCGGCTGGAGAGCGTGAGCGACAGGTGCGTCGACGCCCTTGACATAGTAAATGACATGGTCCTGAGGTATGAGTACAGGAGGTGAAGGTGCCGATCCAGCAGGCAAGGACGGTTAACTCGTAATGCTGCAGTAATAAGTTTGGCGGGGGCGAGATTTGAACTCGCGACCTCTAGATTTCTCGTCATCGCAAATAGGCTCGACACTCATTATGCTATGCATATGAGTCTAGCGCTCTACCAGGCTAAGCTACCCCGCCGGAATAGCAAAATTGCAAAATCATTTTGCTAGGCGATGCTTTTATGCGTTGCGGGCGGCTTAATGAGATATGCCGCTGCATTGAAGGCGCGGCAGGAAAAATAGAAGCACAAGGGCTGAATGCCAAGAGGCGCCTGACGCCGCAATCGCGGCGCCGTATTGGGTCGCTGTCCAGCTTTACTGGCTGCCGGCGGCTATTACCAGCGCCGCCGCGCCAAGCCTCTTCAGGCCCTTATCCCTCTTGACTTTGTCTGCGGCCAGCACGTACTCTGCCGCCTTGTCTGCCAGCAGCTCCTTCAGCAGTGCCTCTGCGCTGCCGCTGGCCTCCCTCTCAGCTCCGACCATTTCAAGAAGCCCCTCGAGGTCGCTGTCCTTTAGCGCCTCTTCAGCCTTCTTCTTGAGGCACAGCCTGCTGGCTGCTTTCCCCCCTTGCTCGATCCCCTCCGTAGGTATTTTTGGCATATTCAGCCCCCATTCTATTCCTACAGTCTTATTGCTTCGAGGCTATATAAAATGCTTTTGCGGAATTTTCCAATATAAATATAGAAAAATACGGCAATAATCAATAAAGTTCTGTACGAATGCCGTCCCTAATGCTCTGTGTCGGCATTATACTTGGCGGCACCGCGATTTGGTGCGCCGTGCGCTGTGGCATTGCTGCTTACGACGCCGGCAGTCCTCCTGAGCAGCGTGCCAACCGGCTCGGCCTTCGGTGCAGAAGCCATTGAGTGCATGAGCCTCTGGAAGCTGGAGTCCTCGTCATGCCTGCTGTCTACAGATTCGTGGCTTGCATAGGAATAGCATATCTTTGCTATGTGCCTGAACATCTCTCTCGCCTGCTCTTCCGTCGCAGTGTGCCTCTCCACAGTGCCTATCACTGCAGGGTGGCTGAGCATTGTGGCGAAGTACTCGAGCGCCATGCCGCGGTCAATGCTCATCTCAGTACCTGCCCTGTCCGCCAGCGTAACCGCATGTTCAATGAAATCGTCTGCAAGAAACGGCAGCGCACCAAACCTCTCATCTGCCATGGCCTTCAGCGCTGCAATGTCTAATCTCTTCTTCCTGAACCTCATAAGGCAACGCTATGTTTCTTGCGCTTTCCCTATTTAACGGTTCTGTCTCAAGCGACAAAGAGCGAAGCCCTGCCTGCACGCGCCCCCGAAAAGGGCTAATAACCTTGCTTCAGAAAAGGCTGTGCGCGATCGTAGTCTAGCCTGGTAGGACTTTGCCCCTCCATCTGCGCATTCTGTGCTGAGGAAAGGCAAAAACTCGGGTTCAAATCCCGACGATCGCACTTATCATTTCCCACGACAGCGCGTTGCCTAGCCAGTGAAGTTAACTATTGTGCTGTTCTCCGCGCCGCCGTAGCCTGCAGTCACTGCAACCCTTGCTGGAGAGACTGCGTACACAGAGTCGGTGGCGTAGCCGTTCTGATTGGTTATTGCTTTTGTGGAGTTGAGGTGCGCGGCTGTTGTGTTAACGCTGAAGTTTATCTGTATGCTGCGAAGCTCCGCACCGAAGAAGAAGTACCTGGCGTAGATAGGTACAGCAATGCCGTTTGCAGGCGCAATGTCGTTCTGTGCGTAAACCTGAAGCGTTATGCTGTTTGATACAAGCTGCGAGTCTATGGCTTCAAGATAACCTTTGTAGACTTCAGTCGGCGCGTCGGTGCACGTGCTGATATTGGCTGCAAGGCCGCAATACGAGGAGCGCACATATATTGGCACGTGCAGTATGTCGCCCATCTTCATGCCTTCGCCTATCGCAAGCTCGCAGGTTATCGGCTCGCCAGGCACGACGTAAGAGGGCGCGCAAGGAGCAGTGACATTGCTCTGGTTGAACTGCACTGAGAGTATTGGGCTCTCCATGGCGTAGGGTTCAGCGTTGCTGAGCAGGAAAGCTATGTACGTGGTTGTGTTGTCAGGCTGCACTGCACCAACCACAAAGTTGTTGCAGCTTATGCCTGCAGTGAAAGAGCATGAGCTTGGTATCAGCGCACCTGGTATGCGCGCATAGAAGTAGAACATCACGATTATCAGCACCAGGGCAAGAATCGCCCAGCTGTACACAGTCATGTACTCTATGGCGTTCTGCCCTTTGAGGTCAGTGACCAACCGCCCACCCTTCGGCTTTGACTTAAGCCCGCACCCAGTATATCATTGCACCTTTTTAGATATTTATGTTGGCTGCACTGCCTTTCTCCACAGCTCGTCGAAATGCGACCTGAGCTCCTTCACGCGGGCTGGGTCCCTGGTCAGCTCTATATGCTCCACATTCCTGTGCATGCCGGAGTAGGTCAGGTTTGCGCTGCCGGTCATCGCCTGCAGATCTGATATGTAGAGCTTCTCGTGGACGAACGCGCCCTTTGCGAACCTGACGTGCATCCTGGAGCGCCTTCCAAGCGCGCTGACTGCTATGAATGCAGCGTCAGCTGCCGCAAGCTGGGCTATTATGAGCACCATCACCCACAGCCCTGCAAGCGCAGAGACTGCTATGCCTGCCGCCATGGCAATCATTGCCCTCCCCAAAACGGACGCACTTCCCCTGCTGAGATGGCGCCTGAGGATCTTCTCGTCCCTGACGGTCCTGGCTGTGGTTATAAGGTAAACGTCCTTCTTCCTGGCTATGCCTGCAAGCCTAGAAGCATAGTACCCGCTGATGTATGGCGAGACTATTCTCACCGTGCGGCTCCTGTCGTGCAGCAGGCGCTCCAGCGCTATGTACGAGCTGCTGCCGCTGTAGGACTCATTCAAATGCCTCCGCCTGCCCAACATGCGCTCCCGCTAGCGAATTGGCATTACAGATTAAAATCAGTTGCTGCGCGGGATTAGGCGCTTGCCTGCACCACGGCAGCCTCCTTGTGCTTGTAAGCTGTGCGCTTGCGCATGTCGCTCCAGCAGTCGCCGCAGATTACTAGCCGTATCGTCTTCTTCGCTGTCTGCGA
>JAKAOJ010000039.1 GCA_021812205.1 Microcaldota archaeon | reverse complement strand
GACGCAGCCGGGACCGGAAGACGGTGACCACCGGGCGGGCAATCTCTGGCTCCATGCGACCAGCCTTGCCGAAACGAACCTGTGAGTGCCGAGAAGCCGTCCGGGCAGCTCAAGCCACCAGCCGGCCTGGCGCAGGTCAACATTGGCTATCCATCGAACCCTGTGGGCGAACGTGACGCAAGCCTCTGCGTACTGCGGCACAACCTTCACAGCATCCCTGTAGAGGCTTTCTGCAGCTTCAATAGCATCGGTGAATTTGCCTGACATGCCCATCTGCCTTATCAACCAAGGAATCTCGTAGCCTTCGTTTATCCCGAACCTCTGCCTTAGCTGCAGCGAGAACCTGTTGCGCTGTAGGTCTCGGAATATGCCTATGTCACCTACAAACTCCGCGGTGTAGCCTACGAACTCAAACGCACGCGGAAGCTTGTGCCGCCTGTTTGACCTATGGCTTGCTGCAGCCGCTATGATTGCACCTGAATTCAATTCGGATTTCTCCACATCCTTCCTTCTCAGCAGGCCTACCAGCTTATCGTATGGCGCATTGGTGTATGGGTAAAGGGCGGCGGCCGCTGCCATAACCCGGCTATCATGTTCCGGAGGCGCATATACCAGCTTCGCTGACGCCTCTTTCGGCATGTCATGCACGCCTATCGCAGAATCGGCCGCCATGGCCAGCTTCTGCAGCTCTCCATCACGCTCCCTGAGGAATTTCTGCTCGTCTGCCCCATACACACCCTTGACGCGCCTTATAAGCGGTCCGTCTACCTTTATGAGCTCGTCATAGCACATGTTGGCAGTATCGACTGACGGAGGGTAAGCACTTGCCAGCATCTTCACCAGCGAATGGTCAAGCGACCTGTATGATGCAAACCATCCGAGATTTGTCATGGTTGACATTGGAAGCATGATGCGCACCACGTCAAGAGAGGAGGCCTTTACCGCAGTCCGGTAGGCGCTTTCCGCCTTCTTCAGCTCTGCATCAACATCCACGCCATTCAGCTTGGGTATGTCTGATACCTTGACGTCTATTTGCTTGCCATCTACCGTTATCCTGAGCGGGAAGTTCTCAAGGGGATAGATTTCACGCAGCTTGTTCGCCACCATTGGCTGCATCTCCTTTATCCTGGAGAATAGCAGGTCGTTGACCTCTGTGTAAGCATTGCCTATGTTAGAGTCCAAAACTGCAGGGTACGCCCTGTACAGGTACATGCCGTCGCCAGACTTGCCGGTTATGAAGCCTTCGCTGTCGATGCGATATCTTGTGGTGAAGTCTACGTAGCGCGTTGACTTCTCTATGTAGCCGGCGAGCCTTCCATCTTCTATGGCCTTCGCCTCCACCTGGTCCACCCCCTCCAACGCGATGTGCGCGGACGCCGAATCTATCACAGAGTCGTCGCCGTACTCCGAGAGCACCCTGTTGAAGAACGCATCCGACCTTGGGCCGCCCACCGCGAACTTTGAGGCATTGTTAAGCGTTTTTATATGGTCGAAAAGGCCATCATAGTAGTTGCCTGTTTCTGGATCTGTGACAAACTCTTTCAGGAAAAGCGTGCGCAGGCTCATGGGCGACCTTGAATACCTGGCGAAGAAAGCTGCCTTGGTTGTCTGCGGCAGCGAAGCCTTCAGAGCGAAAATGCCTTTGTCAGTGTTTGTGAAGAACGGCTCCAGTATGCTGAGCTGCTCATCAGTATAGCGCTCGACGAATTTGGTAAGCCCAGGCATGCAATCCCACAGCAAGTGTCCAGGAGCGGTGAGCCATTCCACATATTTAAGGGTATCGCAACTGCATCAGCTAGTTGTGGTGGCTGTGTTATTGCGGCGCTCTTCCTCCAAAAAAGTGACCTTGTATGGACAACTGTAGCACAGAGCCAATGGCTGGATGATTGATTTCCAAAAAACAGGATCAGATAGGATGGCTTCTTGCAACGCGCATGTATTCGTCGACCTTGTCTGCGGGAACTATGCGCCACATATTTTCCTTATCGTTAACAACTACAAATTCCTTGTGCTTCTCAAGGTCCCTTGTAAGGCTGGAAAGACTGGATTCCTTGGCTGCCCTAGCTGCAAGGGACCGGTTGACCTCTTCCAGATACTGCTTCCTTTTTGACCTGGACATGAGCCACGTTATCGGATTCATTTGCCTGCACCTTAGCAACAAGGCGGCGGCTTATGCCGTCGGAACATTCTTATAATATTAACCCCTTACCCTGCAACCTTATTAAGCGTTTCGGTCGGCTGAAAGTAGCCGAATATGCCCCGAGCTTGCTGAGCTGGGTACATCATGCCGGGCTGTGCGAGAAGCGGAGGTTATTGAACGCTTCTTCCCTTTTTGGCTGACTTTACACCCAGCATACGGAGGTAACGGGCCTTCTCCATTTCAGCCTCGCGCCTGGTGCGCTCAATAGCTGCACCGGTATCTGCATCTATGCGCCTTTCTATAATTGAGTAGAGCACATTGGACACGGCCTCCACGTTGGGGATTTTTGTATTTAGCACGTCTTCCGGAAGCAGCTTATCATAATCCTTTGTGATAAGCCCGTTGCTGTCCAGCGCCTCCAGGCCTTGTGCATTTCCGGTCAGTATATAGTAGAAAAATAGCTCATCGGCCTCTGATTCGATGGCCTCTGACTTACGGCCGCCCTGCCTGGCCAGCTTGCCAATGGCCAATTCGGCAGGATTGATTCTGCGCAGGTGCTCCTCTCTCTTCTTTATTAGATTGGAGAGTAGCTTCATTTCCTCTGAGTTGAAAAATGGGGTCTTTCTGGACAGCATATCGCGGAGGTGCTGATAGGGTAATTTTTCATAGAAATTAGCTCTCTGCTGAATCAGCTCGGAAAGGGATTCAGCCGCCTCATTGCTGTTTGCAGCCTCTGCAGCTGCCTTGGCCCGCACCAGTCCATCGTAGCTCGGCACGTTAATGAAAGAGCCGCTCATAACAGTCTTGACCAATTGCGCGCTCCCGGATTTTACAGCGGCATCCAGAAGCCTGTCAGTGTCCTGCGAAGTGAAGGTGTCTGCCTGGATTAGGGTGCCAGACCATAGCCTTAGGGCATCTTCCAATGCCGCGTTGTCTCTTTCAGATATGGCCCGAAGAGCCTTTGACATCACAGTATCGAGGCGTATAAAAGCCGATTCAGGAAGCGCATCCATTGACCCACCAACAAGCTTTAGCCCATGCCTTATAAATATGTTCGTTGCGTGCGGCGAGTAATGCGCATCAGTCAAGCCCGCACACAATATTTATAAGCAGGCGCAGCTAACTACAGATGCAAACTGCGATGCCAGTGGTGCAAGCATGCCAGCTCCCGACCTTATGAAGGCTGAAGAGGAATCGCTAGCCAAGTGGGAGCGGGAGCAGACGCGCAAAAGGGTGAATGAGCTCAACGCCAAGGGCAGGCCCTACTATTTCCTTGAAGGCCCGCCGTATGCGAACGGTGAGCTCCACCTGGGGCATGCCAGGGGCTATTCGCGCAAGGACGCCATCATGCGTTTCTGGCGCATGAAGGGCAGGAACGTATTCGACAGGGCGGGCTTCGACGTGCACGGCCTGCCTACCGAGAACCGCGTGGAGCAGAACTTCGGGATAAAGTCGAAGCGCGAGATTGAGACCAGCATAGGGGTTGACAACTTCATCAAGGCGTGCACGGACGCCTATAAGGGCTACATGAAGGACCAGATAGACGTGGCAGTGAGATATGGCACATGGATGGACTTCGAGAATGCTTACATACCGGCTACGCCGGACTACATATCGAAGAGCTTCTCTGTTTTCAAGCGCATCTATGACAAGGGCCTTGTCTACAGGGGCACGCAGGTGATGCCGTATTGCGTCCACTGCGGCACTGTGCTCGCGAAGGGGCCGGAGGTGGAAGAGGAGCAGGACACCGACCCCAGCGTCTATATATTATACAAGGTGAACATGGAGCTCTCCAAGCCTCGTACCGACATAGGCAAGGAGCCGTACCTGCTTGTATGGACAACAACGCCCTGGACCACTGTAGGAAACGTGCTGATAGCCGCGAACCCGAAGGCGATATATGTGAGGGCGAGCGTGGATGGCAGGGAGATGATACTTGCAAAGGACAGGCTTGACGCTGTGGCCCAGGAGCTCAACCTTTCGCCGGTAGTGCTCGGAGAGTTCACCGGCACAGAGCTGGAGGGCATTTATTACACAAATCCGCTGGAGGAGCAGGTGCCGAAGCAGAAGGGCCTAAGGAGCCAGCACAAGGTGACGCTGTCAGAAGGCCTTGTAGGAACCAGTGAGGGCTCCGGGCTTGTTCACATAGCGCCGGCATACGGCCCTGAAGACTTCGAGCTTGGCAAGGCCGTCAAGGCGCCGCTGCTTAGCGTCGTAGGGACTGACGGGGCTTACACTGAAGATGCTGGCAAGTACGCCGGAATCAAACTGATACATGATGCCAACCGCGAGATAGAGGCAGACCTCAGGGCAGCGGGCGCACTGCTGGGCAAGAGCATGGTTCGCCACAGCTATCCCCACTGCTGGAGGTGCCACGAA
>JAKAOJ010000038.1 GCA_021812205.1 Microcaldota archaeon | reverse complement strand
AGTTTTTGTGTGGGGCGTCGGGGCATAGGGCTAAGCCAAACTGATGAACAGCGGCTTACCGGCTTCTTGGGAGAAGGCAGAAGTGCACATTAAAAACCTGCCTGGAGCCTCCGACGATTGACTTTTTGTGACGGAACTGCATGAAGGCTTTTATACGGTTGCTACATTAATTGTATAAGTCAAATCGCGTGCGCCGAGCACGCGCGCATGGATGTTTGCTTGGAGCAGAAACTCGACTTCAGAAAAATAAGTTTTGTGCACAATGCGCTGCCTGACCTGTCGCTAGAGGAAGTGGACACGTCGCTGGAAATTGGCAGCGGCAAACCAATTCTTGAATCGCCTATCCTGGTGAAGGCTAAGAGCTTGGACGAGGCTGTGCGAATGTCCTCGTCCAATAAAGGTGTGGCGTTTGTGGCAGAACGCAATGACGGCATGGGCCTTTATGTTGATGGCAATGAAAGAGGAGCGCTGCCGCAGGGCTTTGGCTTGGAAGCTGCGGGCGACGGGATAGAAGCTGCAAAGATAATAAGGGCCGGAGGAGTGCCCATGATAGAAGAGGGGCAGCTCGCAGATTACAGGCTTTATGTGCAGCAGCTCAGGATTGCCATGTTTCTCACCGACTCCAAGGACATAAACAGGCTCAGGAAGGCGCCTATATACGTAACCGGCTGATGCTTTGCCAGATGGACCTACAGAGACTCAGAAGCGCAAGATCGAGCACATAGAGATTGTGCTTAACAGGGACACGCAGTACCACGATAAGACCACGATGCTTGAGTACGTCGAGGTGATGCCTGCTGGCGGTGCTGTGAGCGTGAATGATGTAGACATATCGACGGAGGTTGTTGGCAGGGGAATCGAGGCGCCGATGTTTATATCAGGAATGACCGGCGGCCCATCTGCTACTTTTGAGATAAACAAGAACATAGCCATAGGGGCAGCAAAGGCAGGCATACCGATGGGAGTGGGGAGCCAGAGGGCGATGGTCGAGAACCACGACCTTGCATACACTTACGCCGTGAAGAAGCTTGCCGGTGACATGGTGCTGCTTGGCAATATAGGCGCCTCAAAGCTCCTCTCATACAGCCCGCAGGTGGTGCAGGAGATGCTCGATGCGATAAGCGCAGACATGCTTGCAGTGCACACGAACCCGGGCCAGGAGAGCGTGCAGCCTGAAGGCGACATAGATTTCAGGGGCGCCTACGGCAGGGTGTGCGAGGTCGCCAAGAGCATCAGGCAGCCCACAATGCTTAAGGAAGTCGGCAATGGAATATCGAAGGAGGTCGCGGCTAAGTTTGAGGGCAAGATATACGGCATTGACGTGCAGGGCGCCGGAGGCACGACGTGGATAGGCGTCGAGACCTACAGGAGCAAGGGCTCCTATGGCAAGGCTTTCTGGGACTGGGGAGTGCCCACTGCGCTCTCAGTGCTGGAAGTAAGGTCAGTGTTCTCCGGCCATGTATGGGCCAGCGGAGGGATAAGGAGCCCGGCAGACGTCCTAAAGTCGATAGCCATAGGGGCTGAGATGTGCGGGGTGGCCAAGCCAGTGCTTGTGGTCCAGAACAGGGGAGGGTCTGATGAGGTCTACAGGTTCATCGAATCTATGAAGGGAGGCCTCAGGCAAGAGATGGCGAGGCTAGGCTACAGCTCAATCAAGGAGCTTAGGACTGCGAAAGTCAGGATAGGCGGGCAACTCGCAGAGCTGGCCAGGCAGAGGGGCCTGAAGCTGCCTGCAAGCGCCGACTGACAGGAGTGCAGCATACCCAATTTAAATATCTTTACAGCTCAACCTGTTTTGTTTATATGGCTCTAGTGGTGTAGCGGCCGCACGTAAGGCTGTGGACCTTAAAGGCCGGGTCCGACTCGCATGCGCGGAAATCCCGGCTAGAGCCCTTTTTTATTATCCTTGAGGCAGCTCTCGCATACGCATTCGTCGGTCAGCCTGGAGATTTCTTGCCTGCGCTCTTTTGTAGTTTCGGCGCACAGGCACCAGCACGGATTCCTGAGCGAGATGCCCCCGCATTCGAATGCCGAACCGCACAGCGGGCATTCCTTCGTAGCCATCATATCTCGCCCTTGTAGACCTCATCCTTGTACTGGCCGAGTATCGTGCTTATCAGTAGGTCCATGTATGGGTTGGCAACACTGTTTATCAGCGCTGAGCTCTCCATTATGCGGGCCGTCGCCAGCCTTGCGAAGCTGTCACGCATCATGCTGGCGAACACTAGCGCATTGTACTTCTTTATCAGGCTCAGCATGTACGCCACGTCGTCGCTTGTCTTGTCCGCCTTTGCCTTTGCAAATATTCTGCTGAACTCTGCCTGCTCTTCAGGGTTGGACTCCCTGTAGGTGTAGAAGGCTATGAGCGTAGGCTCGCTGTTGTACAGGTCTTCATACGAGCCTTTCCTTATGTCGTCCATGTCGTTTATTATCTGGAACGCTACGCCAGCAGGCCGGCCTATGCGCTCTAGCGCCCTTATGATATCGCCGTTGCGGCCTGCAAAGTAAGCGCCAAGCTGTAGCGGCCCCGATAGGGTGTATTCGGAAGTCTTATCCATCGCAATGCCGTAGTAGAACCTGTAGTCCTTGGCGGATGGGTCCCGTATGGATCGTGTAAACGTTATGGCGTCTGTCTGGCCGTTGTAAGTGGAATGCCCTATCTTGTTGAACATCTTCCATATGTATTCTGCACCCACGAAGTCGGTGTGTTTGAGTGCATCGCGCAGAATGTCCCACATTATAGAATGTAGCATCGCAGCTGTGTTCACCGTATGCTCTGGTCCGTATAGCGCGTGGAATGGGGGCTTGCCGCGCCGAAGTGCAGGCGAATCCTGCATGTCGTCCAGCATGAGAATCCAGTCTTCTGACAGCTGCAGGGCTGCAGCAAGCTTGTACAGGCTCTCGTTTGGAGATGCGCCGAACGCCAGCGCGCTGAGAACGCAAAGGATGGGGCGCCTGTAGTGGCCCTGCCTGCTTGGGTACTCGAGCAGCATCTTCAGCTTCTCTGGATCAGAGGTGCTGGCGCCTATATACTCTTTTATTATCCGGTAGACCGAAGTTTTAGTGTCTTCGATTATTGCATTTTTCTCAGCCTCACTTATGGGCTGCCTGCGCAGCAGGCTCGCCTGAGGATCGGCGTTCTTGTTCGAAAGCATTGCAATCAGTGATTAGCCATTTGCAATTCAGATATATAATGCTGACCGCACCCTGCCAAAAGCCTATCGGCGGGAAGAGGTCAGAGTATAGATTCCTTCTTGAAGCTTTTGACGCTGAGGTACGCGATGGCCACGTCCGCTATGGCGAGCCAGAGAATCAGGTATTCGAAGAACTGGACCGTCAGGTTAGCTATTCCCAGTATTGATATGAATGGCATCAGCAGTATGGGCAGCACCAGCAGCGTGCTTATCTGCTGCGCCTCCTTTATCCCCTTGACGTGAGACGACACGAAAACAACTATAGCTATAGTGGCCACTGCGAGGAACGGAGATGTGGCAAGCATCATCAGCCACGCAGGGGTTGGGAGCACCGAGGCACCGAACGCATTGACTGAAAGCGCGTTCACTATAACGCCGTATATCGCGAATATTGCGATGGTGAGCAGCATTGTAGGTATGAATGATGCGAGAATTTTGCCGGTGAGCAGGTCTCCGGTGCTGACAGGCATTGAGAGGAGGGCCTCGGATGTCCTGCGCTCCTTCTCGCCTGCGAAGCTGTCTGCCGCTATCACCGAAGCGGTGAAGATGGGTATTGTCAGGAATACTGGGCCGAGCACATTTATCGAGAAGAAGTACATGAATGACAGGCTCCTTATGCTTGCGGCGCTGACAGCCCCAAGCGGCAGCGTGGTTATCCTTGATATCACTGATGGAGCTGCATACACTGCAATATAGAACGTAAGCACGGGAAGCACTATTGCGAAGAATAGGGGCACCCCCACCATAGGCCCGTAGATGGAGACGCTGCTGAACACCTCCTTTATGTCCTTGACGGCTATTGCATAGGCTTTGTGCGCGTCCATCAGTCCTCACCGAATGAAAGTTCTTCTATGAACGGCTCTACGTAATCCACGCTGACTACATATGCACCGCTGCTTATGAGCCGCTTTAGCGCAATGCTTATGTCTTTGTAGCTGCGTATGCGGATGCTGAACATCGTAGGCTTTGATGAATTGGCGCGCATGAACCCCTTTATTGACTTCAGCGTTGAGAGCGCAACGGGCTTTGCGAGCCTTATGTTAACGTATGAGTTCCTGAGGACGTCCTCGTAGAGGCCTTCTGAGTCGGTATCCTTTACTATGCGCCCCTTGCGCATCACCAGTATGCGCGAGTTGAAGCGCGTTACCTCGTCTATTCGCTGGGTCACAAACACCACAGTCTTACCTGCCTTGTCGTACCCGCGCACTACATCCCGCACGTAATTGGAAGATTTGCTGTCGAGAAACGCAGTTGGCTCATCCATCAGGAGCACATCCGGATCGTTAAGCACCGCCCTGCAGAATGCTATCTTCTGCTTGGTGCCCCGGCTCAGCACGCCTACCTTTGTGCCGAGGAATTCGATGAAGTACAT
>JAKAOJ010000037.1 GCA_021812205.1 Microcaldota archaeon | reverse complement strand
GAGCTTGCTCATGGCGTAGAGTATGCGCCTCTGTACTGGCTTTAGCCCGTCCCTTGCATCCGGGAGCGCCCTGCCTACTATAACACTGATGGCGTAGTCTATGTAGCTCGCCTGCATCTCATTCTCGATTGCTACTTCTACCGGGTCAGTCACGCCATCACCTCATATGTCAAGGAATGAAACCTCTGTCGAGTGCTCCTCCAGGAACTTCCTGCGCTTCTCTACATCCATACCCATCAGTATCGTGAACATTGTGTTTGCAAGTTCTACATCCCTTATCGCAACCCTCTTAAGGAGCCTTTCCCTGGGATCCATCGTGGTCTTCCACAGCTGCTCCGGATTCATTTCGCCAAGCCCCTTGTATCTCTGCACGTCCGCCTTGCCGTCGTGTTCCTTCAGCGCCACATTTAGTTCGGCATCGTTGTATGCATACCTGACAGTCTTGCCCGAGGCTATCTTGTAGAGCGGCGGCTGTGCTATGTAGACATGCCCCTGCTCTATGAGCGGCCTAAGGTACCTGTAGAAGAACGTGAGCAGCAGTGTCTTTATGTGGCTGCCGTCGACGTCAGCGTCGGCCAGCAGTATTATCTTTCCGTAGCGCAGGCCCTCTATCTTGAAGTCCTCCTTTATGCCGGTGCCGAATGCTGTCACCATGGCGTGCAGCTCGGCGTTGCCAAATATTTTCTCGGAACTGGCCTTCTCTACGTTCAGCACCTTGCCGCGCAGCGGCAAGATTGCCTGGAACATCCTGTCGCGGCCCTGCTTGCTTGACCCGCCTGCGCTGTTCCCCTCCACTATGAATATCTCGGCTTTCTCAGGATCTGTCTCTGTGCAGTCTGCGAGCTTGCCAGGAAGTACAGCCCCGTCGAATGCACTCTTCTTCCGTGCCAGGTCGCGCGCCTTCCTTGCAGCCTCGCGCGACTCTGCAGCCCTGAATATCTTGTCAAGTACCTTCGATGCTTCCCCAGGGTTTTCGTCCAGGTAATAAGACAGCTGGGTGTACATGACGTTCTCCACAACAGTCTTTATCGCAGTGCTGCCAAGCTTCTCCTTTGTCTGACCCTCAAATTCAGGGTTCTCCATCAGCACAGATATTATTGCGATGAGCCCCTCACGCGTATCCTCGCCCTCTATCTGGGGCACCCCTTTCTTGGTGTTCTTCTGCACGTAGTTCGTTATGGCCCTAGTGAGTGCTGCCCTGAATCCAGCCACGTGCGTGCCGCCTTCCGGTGTCTTTATCTTATTGACGAACGATATTGTGTCCTCGCTGTACGCATCTATGTACTGGAGCGTGATATCTATGCTAACAGAGTCAACCTGCTTGGATATGGTTATCGGCTTGCTCAGTGGCGCCCTGCCGTTCCTGACGAAATCGAGGAAGTCGTCCATTCCTCTCTTTGAATAGTATTCCTTTTCCTCAATTCCCCCTTCCCTGCCATCCTTGTAAAATATGTGCAAGCCAGGGCACAGGAACGCAAGGTCGTTCAGCCTTTCAGAGAGCGTGACAGTGTCGAACCTTGCGACGGAGAATATCTCGGTGTCAGGCCTGAATCTTATGGTTGTGCCCGTTTCTGCCGTCTCCCCAATGGCAGATAGCTGTGTCACCGGCACCCCCCTGCTGAACCTCTGCCTGTATTCCTTGCCGTCTTTCTTTACTGTTACATCGACGTATTCCGAAAGTGCATTGACGACCGTTAGCCCCACGCCGTGCAGGCCGCCCGAGACCTTGTAGATGTTGTTGTTGAACTTGGCTCCGGAATGCAGAGATGTCATTATAACTTCCAGCGCCGGCCTGCCCTCCTTAGGCATGATGTCTATCGGTATGCCCCTGCCATCATCACTTACCTCCGCGACATCCCTGTCATCCTCCCTGGTCAGCGTTATGTGTATGTTCTTGCAGTAGCCTGCAAGGAACTCATCAACAGCGTTGTCGAGCACCTCGCTCAGCAGGTGTAGGTATCCAGCACTGCCTGTAGAGCCGATGTACATGGCCGGCCTCTTCCTTATGCCAAGCGGCCCGGACAGCACAATGATATCTTTAGCGCTATAACTGTTGTCACTCATTGTATCAACTGAAAACGCCGAAATCTCAGCCCTCCCTATCGCCTTAATTTATATCGGAATTTTACATTTAAAAGCCTTTCTGGATGGGCGTTTCAGCAGTTCAAAACTGTGCAATTTTATGGCTTGGAAAAAGCACGCAAAAGCGTAAAATACCCGCGCAGAACAGGCTAAATATCTCAAATGCCAATTGGCTTTTATGATTAGGCAGGCTGTGCTGTGGCACAAGGATGGAGAACGTGTGAAATGCGTAGCGTGCGCCAGAAGGTGCTCAATACCTGAAGGTTCTGGCGGTTTCTGCTTCGTCCGCAGGAACATTGGCGGGAAGCTCAAGCTGGTCAACTATGGCATTGTGTCTTCAGTGCAGATGGATCCGATAGAGAAAAAGCCATTCAACCATTTCATGCCTGGTGCGTATGTTCTGGGTCTTGGCACAACCTCATGCAACTTCGGCTGCATGTTCTGCCAGAACCACAACATATCAAAAGAACGCGAGATATCCGGCATAGAGCTGCTGCCGAAGCATGCAGTGAAACTGGCGCTTGATAATGGCGCGCAGGGCATAGCGTTCACCTACAACGAGCCCACGATATTCATAGAGTACGCGATAGACGTGGCAAAGGAGGCGCATAGGAACGGCCTCGCCACCATGTTTGTGAGCAATGGCTACATGACACGCGAAGCAGTGGCTCTGATGAAAGGTCACATAGACGCAGTGGTGGTGGACTTCAAGGGCAATGCCGAACGCACCTTCGCCAACAAGTACGAGGCAATAGTCTCAAACGACCCAGTGAAGGAGGCGCTTCTAGCGCTGAAGGAAGCCGGGATTCACATAGAAATAACTGACCTTATAATACCGCGCGTCGGCGATTCTATAGAAGCGTGCCGCGAGCTTGCACTGTGGATAGTGGAAAATCTAGGTCCTAATACTCCAGTGCATTTCACACGCTTCTATCCTGAATACAAAATGACCGAATATCCGCCGACGCCTCTTGCAACCCTAAAAGCCCACTACAAAGCGGCAAAGGATGCAGGACTAAAATACGTATACATAGGCAACGTCCCAGGCACCGAGTATGAGAGCACGTACTGCCCAGAATGCGGCTTCAAGGTTATAGGGCGTTCAGGCTTCTCTATAAACTCATGGGACATCAGTGAAAACGGAACGTGCAGGAACTGCGGCGCTCGCATACCATTGCGCGGGTCCCTGCATTTTCATGAGTATGAAAGGGCTATCAGGCCGATTTACTGAGCTTTCTGCCAGTTGCTTTGGTCGTCCCAAACATTGCAACAGCCTTCCTTATCGAGATGAAGTATGACGCAACCCCTATAACCGCCACGCTGATTACAACCATGAAAAATCCAATATCAAGCTGATTCAGGTTAGGCACATGCAGCGGTGTGGCTACATATATGCCAAGGATTGACGGGAAAAGGAGCACTGCTATGCCCCCTGCCACAAACGCCAGACCTCCATACAAGAGTACGTCAGAACTCATGTTCCTTGCCACGAAAGCTATACCTTTCTTGCCCAGGTGCTTCATCTTCGAGAGCAACGTACCGAACACCGCTCCAAACGCGATTTGCATGGTCATTGTACCAAGCCCGAAGAAGAACCCAGGCAGCCATGCCACATAAGGATTTGGCATGGCAGGCACTATGACTGTGAAAAGCACCAGCGCGAAAGCACCGAACCCGAATCCGGCTATCAGTCCATGAACCAGCGCCAGCCTACCTGGTACTGCCCTGAGCCCAGGCGTAGAATCTGTCGTGCTCAGCGGGTTCTTGGTGTGCTTAAGCTCAAGGCGCTGCTCCTTGCTGTCGTGCCTGTGCACGCCAGTAATTCTCCCAAGCAACCTCTCTATTGTGTGCCAGTGAAGGTAAGATCCGTAGCGCTTTATGTAGAAGCCCGCCCCTGCCATTGCTACCCCTACTAATATGTAAACGACCCCGAACGCTGCAGAGGTCATAAGTATCCCAACCAGCGCGAAGTAGGCAAGCTCTGACATAATCGAGCGCTGGAGCGTGAAGCCGCTGGAGAATATAAGCCCTGCTTTCATGCCTCCCTTGGTGCTATAGCTTCCGACAGCATAGGAGAAAGTTATGGGCCATGTATGCTCGTCAGGGGTTATGCCGTGCACAAGGCCGAGCAGATATGCTACTACAAGAGCCGCGAATATGCCTATGCTGCCTGGGCTAAATATGTTTGCAGGAAGGAAAGAGATGCGGTCACCCCTCTGTAATTTATAACTTTTCAGGTTTAAAAACCTTACATGGAAAGGCTAAAGGCTATCGCAGCCGCAATACTGTTGTTTGCTATTGCAGATTCTGCATACCTCACCGCGGAGCACTTCGGCACAATACCTCTTGTGTGCCCAAATTCTGGAGTAGTCAGTTGCGCTACAGTACTGAGCAGCAGGTACTCAGTGGTGTTCGGAATCCCGCTTGCAGTAGCCGGACTGGCATGGGCTGCAGTAATGCTGCTCCTGTTATATTCAAGGTCGCGCACGGCGGAGGCATTCGCCCCCGTATGGTACATGCTCGGAATAGCAGGTGTAGCATACTCGCTTACGTC
>JAKAOJ010000036.1 GCA_021812205.1 Microcaldota archaeon | reverse complement strand
ATAAGCTACATGATAGACAAGCTCGGCATGGAATATTGCGGCTATATGGAAAGCGAAGAGTTCCCGCCGCTTGTATCAATCCATGGCGGCACCCCGATGCCACCCGTGCGCGTCTATTATAGCGAAAAGCTCAAGATTGCCACCGTCTTCGCCGAGTTTGCGATACCGGTGAAAATAACGTATGAGGTGGCCGCCGAGCTCAAGAAGCTGATACAGCAGGAAAAGATTGCCAAGATAATATCGATAGGCGGAATGCCGTCCGGCGTGCAGCTGCCAATGGATGACGACTCAGACTCTGAGAAGAAGGCAAAGCCAGAAGAGGTCTTCGCAATAACATCCTCCAAGAAGCTGGACGCCGAAGTCAAGAAGGCAGGGCTCTCATCTGTCAGCGAAGGCGTGGCCACGGGCATAAGCGCGATGCTTCTCATTGAGGCAGCGCGCAGCAACATACCTGACATAACCGTATTGGTGCCTGTAGACCAGAACATCGTAGACCCCAGGTATGCCGAGCAGGCTATCAAGGCGATAGACAGCCTGGCAGACCTCAAGATCGACACCACAGAGCTCGAACGCGAGGCGAAGGAAGTCGAGGCCAAGATACGCGATATGATAAAGAAAAGCAAGGAGAGCCACGAGAGCCTGAAGCAGGCCATAGACTCGACAGGCCCTTCGATGTACGCGTAAGCCCTTCATTAAGGCAGGGGTGGCAGAGTCTGGTTTGGCTCTATCAAGCCACAGAAAAACGCGCAGGACTTAAGATCCTGTGGCCTAGCGCCTTCGTGAGTTCAAATCTCACCCCCTGCATTCTACATTCATTACGAGCAGCATGCTTAATGCAAAATCTTATATATGTTCAAGAGCAAACCCTATGCGACACTAGTTCGTACGGTGTGAGTTTTCATGGCTAGTAGCGAAACGTATGATTTAATAGTAGCAGGAGCCGGCATGTCCGGTTCGCTTGCGGCCGGAATAGCTGCCAAGAACGGCCTGAACGTGCTTCTTCTTGACAGGAACGACCGCGAGACCACGGGGAAGAAGAACAACTGGGGCTGGACGTGCGGGGACGCTGTTGCTGGCTCGCACATCGACTACATTACTGAAAAGACAGGCATCAAGTTCTCCAAGCCAGGTCTGGACCTGAAAGTCGACGGCGTCTATGCATTCTCTCCCGACCTAGAAGCCAAGTACCTCTTCGACGGCGTAGGCTACACTCTTGACAGGCCGGAGTTCGAAAAGCAACTTCTGGATTTTGCGATAAAGAGCGGCGCCCATTACGTGCCCCATTTCGAGGTCGAAGGGCCGGTTATGGAGGGCAGCGCGGTTGCAGGTATATTCGGCAAGGACGAGAGGAAGGAGCACAAGACATTCAGTGCCAAGCTCGTGATTGATGCACTTGGAGTTGCAACGGTACTCAGGCGCAGGCTTCCGGACAACAAGTACATAGAGAAGAATGTCGACATAGATGATATAGAGTCAACAGGCAGGTACATCTACGAGTTCGACCTCGACCACGAGGACCTCAAATACTATGACCCAAAGAACTGCCTGATACACCTAAATCAGGAGCTCGCACCGGGGGGCTACGGGTGGGTCTTCCCGAAAAGCGACGGCAAGATCAACATAGGCTTGGGCGTGCAGAAGCGCAGCCTTGACATAAGGAACAAGAAGCTCGGCAGGTCAGACACGGTGCAGTCCCTGATAGACGCATACGTCAAGTGGAACGTCACGGTCAAGAACCCCCGCATATTCAACAAGGACAACAACGGCAAAGGCATATGGTCGGTTGCAGTGCGCAGGCAGATGGCCAGCCTGGTCTACAATGGCTACATTGGCGCAGGAGACAGCATGGCGATGCCCAACCCGATAAGCGCCGGAGGCATAGGCCCTGCACTGATATCAGGAGTCCTTGCCGGAGAGAATGCCGTTAGGGCTGTGAGCAACGGCGATACCTCAATAAAAGGGCTTTGGCAGTACAACCTTGACTACAATGATGCGTATGGGAAGAAGACCGCCGGCATGGAGGTCTTCAGGATATACATGCAGTCGCTCAACAACGCACAGCTCAACTATGGCGTGCGCACGTTCCTTACAGCCAAGGAGGCATCAGACCTTACGGTCGGCAACATACCAGAACTGAGCATGACGTCGAAGCTCAAGATGGTGCTGAAGGGCGCATCCAACATAAATGCATTCAAGAGCCTAGTCTTCGTCGTGGGCAAGATGAAGGAGCTGAACAGGATGTACAACGAGTATCCACGCAGCCCTGAGCAGTTCGACGGATGGAAGGCCCGCGTAGACAAGGAAATACACGAGGCCAAGGAGCGCTTCAAGCCAAATCCTATATGAATGGCGGTTTTGATGGAAACAGAAGACTACACGAAATACGAGAAGGCCAGGGTCATAGGGGCCAGGGCACTCCAGCTGGCGCACGGCGCACCACCGCTGATAAAGGTTCCCGCGGGCATTACAGAGCCCCTAGACCTTGCGGAGCTGGAGTTCGGGAAGGGCGTCATACCTATAACAATAATCAGGGAGTGACATTTCCCCTCTTTACGAGCTCGCTCACCTTGCCTAGGTAATCACCCCTGAGCGTATACACGTACGTGTCCCCGTGCCTGAAAATGCCGTTCCTGAGCAACGGGTTTATGTTCTCCTTTCCTGAGGACAGCTCGTTCACCGGCATGCCTACTATCAGGTCGTTGTATGCAGGCATTACTATCAGCCTTTTGGCCTTGAAGGTGCTGTAGCGCCTCCTGGCCCTTGTCGGGCTCGGGGGTGCTATAAGCCATGCCTTCTCCCTGTAGAAGGCGCCGTTCTTGTCCCGCATCGAGACTGCGATGTGGTTGTGCGCCGTGACTATATACTTTCGCATCACTGCGTCTTCAGAAGGCCACGTGTTCCCGTGGAGCAGCGCCACCTCATCCAGAAGCACCTCCCTGACGGGCATTATGTCTACAATCCCATCAAGGTGCGCATCATGGTTTCCCGCTACGACGGTCACTTTTAGCCCGCTGAGCCCCTCAAAGAAAGCTGACAGGCTCCTCCTTTCCTGCAATGTCGGATACAGTATTGTGTCCTTCACATCCCCCAGCAGTATGACCCTGCGTGCTGAGAACTCTTCTGCGGTGCTGGCTATCCTCTTCGCCATGCCTGCACCTGTGCCGTAGATGTGAACCCCTTTGTCTGACAGCTTTGCCTCGGCGCCTACGTGGAGATCCCCAACCACGAGCACGTTCTCATCGCCGTCATTTATCACAAGCGCCGGCTCGTTGTACACGAACTTCAGCGTCCCATCGCCCTCCACAGAGCCGCACCCGGTTAATAGTTGCAGCGAGTGCTTAATATTCCCTTCCATACAATTGCTACGTGCAACGTGCTTTGGTGCAGCCATGGTAAACGCTTCTCCAACAATAGGCAGAGTCGCCGGCATAGACGTGCAGCTCCACTGGTCATTCATCCTGCTAATGCTCTTCGCGCTGATTCTTAGCACGTACCTGTTTGCCATATTCGTGCTCCTCTTTGCATGCGTGTTCCTGCACGAGCTTGCACACTCAATAACCGCAAAGCGCTACGGCATACGCGTCAAGAAGATAGTGTTATATCCACTGGGTGGCGGCTCTATAATAGACCTTGACAACGTGCCACCCAAGCTGGAGTTCAGGATTTCGCTTGCCGGGCCTGTTTCAAGCTTCCTGCTGGCGTTCGTTTTCGGTGCAGCGGTGGTGCTGCTTCCGGGCGGGATGGTGAAGGTATTCGTACAGCTGCTGTTCGTGCTCAACCTGCTGTTGGCAGTGTTCAACATACTCCCGTGGTTCCCACTTGACGGAGGGCGCGTCCTCAGAAGCTACCTGCAGCGCAAGCGCAGCTTCCTCGACGCTACGCGCTCGTCTGTCAAGGTAAGCAACGCACTCGTAGTGCTGTTCATAGTCGGCACGCTGGTATACGTGGCTCTGGAGCCGAGCTACTCCTTCATTTACAAGGAGTTCGTGGTGCTATGGGATACCTTCATAGCCATATTCCTGTACGGCGCAGCAAAGGCAGAGCTGCAGTCAGCTTACCTGAAGACCTACACATCAGACCTGAAGGCATCATCAGCTATCACCAAGCAGTACCTGATGGCAACCCCTAATACCACATTGGCGCGCCTCTACTCTATGGTGGTGGACAGCAAGACGCATGTGGTGCTGTTCAAGGACTCGGGCAAGTACTACATAGTGTCCCGCCTCCCCTACAATTCGTTCGGGCGCATAATGGAGGGCTACGGCGCGCAGCCAATATCCAAGTTTTCAGCCGAGCTTCCGCTAGTCAAAACCACAACAACCCTCTTCTCCGTCTTGGAGCGCATGCAAGAGACCAACGAAGGGGTGGTGGGAGTTGTCAGGGGAAGCATTCTGGTGGGGGTGCTCCTCAGGCAGCACGTAGAGTCAGTCATAGCACTCCACATGTCTAGCCGCGATAGAAACCATAAAAAAGCTTAGTTGGCATATCTAATAGCGACCACGGCGACCGGTGTACGGATGCTATACCTTGACAAGCTGACACTCCACAACTTCAAGTCATTCAGGCACGCGAACGTGAAGTTCAGCAGGGGCTTCAACTGCGTTGTGGGCCCGAACGGCTCCGGCAAGTCAAACCTGTGCGACTCCCTTCTCTTTGTGCTCGGCGAATCT
>JAKAOJ010000035.1:2587-4675 GCA_021812205.1 Microcaldota archaeon | reverse complement strand
TCCGATCTCTGGCCATGCTCGTCCCTCAGCTTCGCTATCTCGTCGAAGATCGGAAAGTCCGGTGGGATGTATACGCTTATGAGCTCAGTGCCCGAGCCCTTCACCGTGGACAGCCTCTTAAGTTCGCGTTTAATCTCATATTCCTGCTTCATTAATATCACTCAACTGCCGTTTCCCGGCCGGCGCCGGCAGATCAATCAGGGGCCGGAGGCCCTTTGGCTATGCCTTGGCTTTGGCTGTACCTATAATTTCCTTGCCCATGTACGGCACGAGCGCCTTAGGCACCGTTATCGTGCCGTCATCGTTGTAATAGTTCTCCACCACTGCTACGAGCATGCGCTCCAGCGAAATGCCGGTGGCATTGAGCGTGTGCACGAACTTCCGCTCGTTTCCCTCATCGTACTTTATGTCGAGCCTGGCGCTCTGCCAGTCGGTGCAGTTGGAGCACGACATCAGCTCCCTATAAGTCTTCTGGCTGGGCAGGTAGGCCTCAACATCGAAGGAGCGCGCATCCTTTGCGCTCATGTCGCCGGCGCATATCTCTATCACGCGGTACGGCAGCTCCAGCTTCGCCATCAGGCTCTCTATGTTGCTTAGCAGCTCCTCGTGGTACTTGGGCGAGTCTTCCGGCTTGCAGTATATGACCTGCTCCACCTTGTTGAACTGGTGCACCCTGAATATGCCCTTTGTATCCTTGCCATGCGAGCCTGCCTCGCGTCTGAAGCACGGGCTTATGCCAGCGTACTTGAGCGGAAGTTCGCTGCCCCTGAACACCTCCTCTGCATGCATTGCAGTGAGTGGATGCTCGGCAGTCGCTATGAGGAACAGGTCCTCATCCATCTTCTCGTATTCGGCCTTGCTCTCAGCCTCCTTGGGCGAGGTTATCATGTAGAGCATCTCCTCGAATGTGCCAAGCGGCACGGTGCCCTTGTAATACCTGTTCTTCATCATGAATGGAGGCTCAACTGGCGTGTATCCGCGCTTCACCAGCTCGTCAAGCGCGAACCTCGCGAGCGAATGCTCAAGGAGTACTAGGTCGCCGCGCAGGTAGTAAAACCTTGCCCCTGCAATCTTTGCTGCCCTCTCAACATCGAGGAGGCCCATCATGCTGAGGATCTCCTCATGCCCCTTAGACTCCTTGTTCCTTATTTTTCCGACCCTGCGCACCTCGGGGTTGTCGACGTCGCTCTTGCCATCTGGCACCTCTGCCATCATAATGTTCGGCAGCCTGTAAAGCAGACTCTCTATCTTGGCCTCATATTCAGGCAGCTTCCCCTCAAGCTCCTCTATGGCCTTCTTTATGTCGGCGAGTGCTGCTACCTTGTCATCTATAGCGCCCCCTTTCTTCTTAGTCTCAGATATGTCAAGGCTGGCCTTGTTGCGCTGCGCCTGCAGGTTTTGAAGCTTGGTTTTCTGCGCTCTCCATTCCTCATCCAGCTTGAGCAGCTCCTCCAGAGGGTAGTTGCTCCTTCGCTTCGCTAGCGATTCCCGTATGGCGTCCAAATGGTCCCTTACATATTTTGTTGTTATCATTACCTCACGTTAGCATCAAATCTCAAAAGCTAAAACCCTTGCTTCGGCATCGCGCACGCTGAACCTGCATACCAGAAAGCAGAAGCAGCGGCTACAATCGCCTGCGCGTCATGCGCATGCTGCACAGGACAAGTGATTGGTACACATCACTCACGCCAATACTGCTGTGCTCGCGATATTTAAGGCTTGCGTGCAGCATTCCACACATCAGCCTGCATCCTGGGAAGGCTTAATATTTCTGCCCTGCCTATACCTGGCTGTGCAGGGGTAGCAAAGCCTGGCCAAATGCGGCGGGTTTAGGGCCCGTTCCCGTAGGGGTTCGAGAGTTCGAATCTCTCCCCCTGCAAATTCAATCTGCGACGACAAGCAGGGTTCGCAAGGCACAGTGATCCCAGCACCACCATGACCTACATTACCACACGCGAAGAGGAGTTATACAAAGAGATAGAAAACGCCTTTGGCTTGAGTCAAGCCATAGACCTGAAAAGAACGTTAAGTCATTGAACACAATCTAGTCAAAATGGTCTGCTGAAATACTTCCATCCCCCTGGAACC
>JAKAOJ010000035.1:0-2577 GCA_021812205.1 Microcaldota archaeon | reverse complement strand
ATTGGCGATTAGAAGACAGTGGTACAGTGAAATCGCTAACGAAAGAGGCGCCATCTGGCGCTGCTGTAACAAAAGAGTTCGAAAAGGTAGCCGGAGCATCCATTGTGCTGTACATTTCAGTCCAAAAGGCGGACAGCAGAAAGTCGATGGAGCTGCTTGCGTCATCCGGGCTCAGGCCAGTTAGTGCAGAGGAGGCGATCCTTGCCTTTGAGCGTGATACCAAGCTAAAGGACCTTCTGGAAGATAAGCTGGAGGACGGCATCTGGTTCTATCTCGACGGGAAGGGCGTCAGCGCCAATGGCCGGTTCATGATTGATAGCAGCGGCAAGCTCATAGCGAACGATGAACCGCTTGCGCCAGGGCTAATAGATGCGATCAGCGGAAACAGGCCGCCTGCGCTGTTTGTAACGAGCGCAGGCCATGAGCATGGCATTATATACATCCTGTCCGGAATATGCGATCCTGATACCGCTGCACCTGTCGTGCTCGGCGTGCCGAAGGATTGGCGCCCGTTCGAGATAGCCCGGGCAAACCTGCGGACGTGACTGGTCCTTCGTTTGGGTAGTATAACTGGCACGGGGCTCAAATGATAGAGTACAATGACTTCGCCAAAGTCAATATGAGGGTTGGGATTATTGTTAAGGCAGAGCCCTTTCCTGAAGCAAGAGTTCCTTCATACAAGCTCGAGATAGACTTTGGAGACGGCATAGGCAATAAGAGGTCGTCTGCACACATAACTAACTATCGCATCGACGAGCTTGTAGGGCGCAAGGTCGTCGCTGTAGTAAATTTCAGGCCTAAGCAGGTCGCGAATTTCATCTCCGAAGTGCTTGTCCTTGGCGTCGAGACAGAACGCGGCGTATCGCTGCTGTCTGTAGATGAAGCTGCCGGAGCAGCAGCCCCAGGCACGAAAATAACCTAGCCTATTGCACCTGCATGCCCTTGGCGCCCTTCTTCTCGATATGGAAAGAGCCTGCCGGCAGCTGCTGCATCACAGTGTCAAGGTTGTCATAGCCGAGCCACGAAGCTATTGCCTTAGCTGCGTCTGACTTCTTCTCCCTGCCCTGCGTAACTGATACGTAAATTCCAGGCTTCTCCTTCAGCGCATGGAAGGTGTTCATAGGCACTGCGCTGAGCCTGCCTTCTGCTGTGAACAGGCAGAGGGCAAGCTGCACGCTCCTGTACCACTCCCGCTCCCCTCGCAGAGAGAAGCTGCCGGTGCCCAATGAACCTTTGTTGGTCAGCTTGCCGACCTGGTCGCGCTTCATTGCATAGACATCGATGTTGTTGAGCGCCTTCTCCCATGCAGACGAATAGCACGCTGCGAATTGCGCGGCTTCCGCCCTTACCTCTGGCGGAGCCGCCAGCCCGCCCTTGAGCACTACGACAGACGCCCCGAATATGTCTGAGTGGAAGAACAGGTCGTTGTCCTCGAAATACCTTGAGTTGATAAGCTCGTTCTGCCTTGCATCCCTTCCGCCGACAGCCAGCATGCCGTTGCTTGCAAAGAACCAGTGAAACTTCTCGTACCACTCCTTCGGCTCCGTCTTCGTTATGCGCTTCCTTACTGCCTGCTGCTCAGCTCCTGCATCGGCAAGCCTCTTCTCGAGCTCTTTCACCGCCTTATCAGCGCCCTGCAGCTTGCGCTCCAGCTTTTTCGCCTTCTCATAATAAGCATTGGCGTTCTCCTGCGCGCTCTGGGTGAAATCTATGTCCACCTCCAATTTGATCACCGCTGGCGCCGGGCTGCGGTCATATAAGCGACAGCGATCCGCTCACCGCAAGCGACACGATAATAGCCAGGATCAGCCCGAGCATACCAACTATGACTATCCCTAATATGATGATCTTTGCGCTCCTGTTGAACTCGATCTGCGATGGCTTGTAGCTGATGCTGATTATGTGCCTAGAGTTCTGCACGAACGACCTTAGGGAAGCGACTACGTTCATGTTATCGTTGCAGTACTGTTTCGGCGCTCGGGTTTAAAACACTTTCCGATTATCGCAATAAGCGCCCACGGACGGGTTTTTAGGTTTTTAACGCAAAAACTGTATTTCATGTTTTCAGGCGTTTCAATGCACAGCTATGACACTGTTGTTGCGCTCTTCGGGGAGCTCTGGCTGAAGGGCAGGAACAGGGGCACCTTCGTCCGCAGGCTCGTGGCAAACGTCGAGAAAGCGCTGGAAGGCACCGGCGCAGCGGTGGAGCACAGGCGAGACCGCCTGATGATATCCGCTACACCTGCTGCAGTGCCAGAAGTGCTCGAGCGCCTAGCCCATGTCTTCGGCATCTCGTGGTACGCCCCTGTAGCAGCCGCCGATAATGGCGTTGACGCCATAATAAGCAGGGCCGCTGAGCTGGTGACGGAAGGCTCCTCAGTGAGGTTGGTGGCGCACAGGTCGGACAAGAGCGTGCCATTCACGTCACAGGAACTGGTGCATGCGTTCCTGGAGCGTGCTGATACTCTACCTTTCAGGCTTGACAGGGACGCGCAGGAAACCCTGTACATAGAAGTTACCCGCCAGGGCACGCTTATGCATACGCAGCGCATAAAGGGCCTTGGCGGCTTGCCTGTA
>JAKAOJ010000034.1 GCA_021812205.1 Microcaldota archaeon | reverse complement strand
CCGATCTGACATCCAGGTGAAGGCATTGAAGGAATTCGTGGACGCGACGGACTGCGCCAGCGCGTTCATCATGGGCCACTCATACGGGGGCTGGGTAGCAGCCAGCTATTCAATAGGCCGCCAGCCGAAAGGGCTCATACTTGAGGATTCGGCAGGGCTCAAGGACCAGTTCGATGAGATACGGGCGACTGAAGACGAGATTAAATACCGCGAGAACATGATAAACGAGCTGCTCAGGATGAACAACAACAAGGAATACGTGATGAGGAGCATCGCCGAAGCAAACCTGGAGCGCAGCCACCTCACCCACGAGATGCTTGAGCAGATACATGCCCCTACGCTCATTTTGTGGGGCGCCAATGACAAGGTGATAGACAGGAAGTTCGCGGACGTCTTCCACGAGCACATTGCAGGCAGCGCGCTCAAAGTTGTTGAGGGCGCAGGCCACAGCGGCCACTACTCGCATGCAGAGGAGGTTGCCGTGGCGGTGGTTGGCTTCGTGTCAGCCAGCACTTATGGCAACCATTAAAATGTTTTAGCCGATATCTATTCTATTCTACGATGATTTGATGCCAGACAACACGTACCCTGTGACGAAGAAGCTTTACGAGATAACTGTTTCAAGACCCGATACCCCGGAGGTGCAGCTCGTCAGGATGAAGGCTGTCGACGGCACTGCAATGAACTTCGACGCCGGAATGTTTGTGATGATATACGGCATCGACGCCGCTGGCAAGGAGTATGTCGGCCGCGCATTTTCCATAGCCTCAGAGCCCAGTGCACAGGAGATGGAGTTCTTCGTTGTCAAGGAGCACGGCGGGCATGTGTCGCACTTCACAGAGACTAAGCCAGGCGACAGATATAGCGTAGTGGGCCCCCACGGGCAGTTCAAGTTTGTGCCCGGGGTCGACAAGAAGGTCCTGTTCATAGCAGGCGGAACTGGCCTGGCGCCGTTCATGTCGATGATACGCCACCTGAAGAAGTTGGGCTCCGACACAGATGCGGTGCTGCTTTACAGCATAAAGTTCCCCACCGAGATCCTGGTAAAGGATGAGCTCTACCAGCTGTGCACCGGCCTTGGCATAAAGCTCGTTATAACGGTGACAAGGCCGCAGGAGGGCGACGGCTGGTCCGGCGAGACCGGTCACATAGGCGCTGACATGATAAAGAAGCATGCTCCAGATGTGAAAGAGAGGGTGAGCTATGTCTGCGGGCCCCTCCCATTCGTGAACGCCATAAAGGATGCGCTCGTGCAGCTCGACGTGCCGAAGAACGAGATAAAGGCGGATGTCTGGGGCTGAGCCTCTATATCTTGCTAAGCCTGCTTTGCAGCTCCTCAAGCGAAAGCTTGGTGGTTAGAAGCGGTATATTCTCTATCTGGGCTATCTTCACTGCAAGCTTGTCGACGCTGCTAAGGTTGTGTATCAGCACCATCTTGGGCTTTATCGGGGCCACGCGTATCACCACCATTGGAGACCTGCCTGTTGTGACGTGCTCGAATATGAATACGCGCTCGGTGGTTGAGCCGAAGAGCTTTGGGTATTCGGGCAGCTGCATCTCGAGTATTATGCGTATGCTGTCCAGCATGGTGTAGCCGAAGAGCTTTATCGAGTCTATGCTGCTTGGGTTAGCCACTATTTTGCCCTCTATTATCCTTGTGAAGTCCGTGGCGCTTATCGGAGTGGTAAAGTCATGGATGCTGTAGGGCGGCTGGGCATCCTTCTTCTCTCCGGAGAATTTCTCCAGGTTCTGCTTCACTGCCGAGCCCCTGCTCTCGTCTATCTCGAAGAGCGCTGTGACGAAGCGCTTGATGACGCCCACCCCGGGGCTGAGCCTGCGGTTGCTCTCGTAGTCGCTTATAGTGGAGGCGGATATTTTTATCACCTTTGCAAGGTCCGCCTGGGTCACCCCAAAGAGCTCGCGCCATTTCTTCATCACGCTGCCGGGGCTGTCTGAAAGCGCAATTTCACCGGCTATGCGCTCCTCCATTCCGTTCATCAAGCATCATCTTGTGCGGCGTTTGCCGCCCTTTTTGACCTTCTTGTAGTGCTTGTCGCTCTTGCCATTCTTATATTTATCGCTTTCCACGCTGCGGTAGATGGCTTCCACCTCTGCATCAGTAGTGCCCCCTTTCACCTCGGGAGCAGGTGAGCCCTTAACCGCTCCGTAAACCATCAGTATTATGCCCGCCACAAGCAGCAGCAGGAATGCAATTCCGTCAGCCGTAAGCTCTGCGCCCAGCCCGACAGTCATCCTTGCGCTTATGCCGTATATGTAGATGACGGTTGCATTAAACTGGGATGATGCATTGGCGTTCTCCACAACGACATCATACGACCCTGCCGGCAGTATGTAGTTGCTGGAGTTGAGCGAAGCGCTCGCGTACGCAGGCTTAGACCCGATAATCGGCGGGAAGCTTGCAAGCAAGGTTGAGTTGTATATGAGCAGCGCCCCGCTGCCCTCAAGGGAGATGGCTGCCGGCAGCCCGTTGTACGGCGAAGCTGCAGATGCTGCTTCCCACTCCTGGAATGCGCTTTGGTTCAACAGGAATGTATTTGATAAGGCGCTTGTCTTGACCACAAACTCGATGACCGATGAGCCGTTTGCAGCTATGGCGATTGAATTGTATGAAAGGGCCGGCACGGTGAAGTTCATCACCTGCTGCTGCGCCTGCGGGGGCACAATGGGCGTTACCAGAGCAGGCAGGAAGAACAGCACAACTGCAGCAAGCACGCACACAAGCCCTGCATACACGAATTTTTTTTGCATCTAACCATGGTTTTTTCGTCATTAAACTATTTAGCCTTGAGCCCTTGTTGCCTGGACTGCACCATAATGCTTTTATATGGCATCAGAGATAGCGTAATGTGATGGGATGGAGAGGCTGGAGACAGGCGTTCAGGGCCTTGATGACATGCTTTTCGGGGGGCTGCCTTCCGGCAACCAAGTCATAGTGGCTGGCGGCCCAGGCTCAGGCAAGACGCTGCTCTCGTTTGAGATACTGTACCGCAATGCGAAGATGGGAAGGCCGGGGGTCTTCTTCGCCCTGGAGGAACGGTCTGAAGAGCTCCTAAAGAACGTGAAGGAGGTGTTCACTTCATTCACAGACCTTGACAGCTTGATAAAGAAGAAGATGATACTGGTCAACGGGGAGGACACGTCTAGGCGGCTGCTGTCCGACAGTGGCTCCTCTACTTATGCATTCGGCAACGTAGTGAGCGATATAGAGAGCGCTATACGCGAGATAGGGGCAAAGGTCGTGGTTATAGATTCGATATCGCTGCTGAAGCTCGTGGTCGGGGACGAACTCACTTACAGGAGGTCTATGCTAGCCCTCGTATCGGACCTGCGCAGGCTTGGCGTGACCAGCCTCCTTACAGTGGAAACGCAGTCATCAGAGCGGAAAGCACTCAAGTTCGGGCCTGAGTTCTTCATATTCGATGGCATACTCATAATGTACCAGTCCGGCGAGGAGTATAAGAGGGCGCTCACTGCTGAAGTTGTCAAGATGAGGGGCTCGGACCATAGCTGGGCGCTGACGCCTTACGAGATAACTTCGTCCGGCTTCAGGATGTTCACCGTTGAACAGAGTTGAGTTGAATAGATGGCATCGCTTCTCGGCAGGAAAGGCAATGATGAGGCTGACGGGATTCTGGAGCAGAAGCCGCACATGGTGCTCTCGCATTCCGATAGGATGAAGCTTGCTGCCATAGCTACAATTGTGCTCGTGGTGCTGGCTGCAGCTCTTACCCTGGCAGTGCACAGCGGCGCGACTGCATTGCAGCGCTGCAGGAACATCATACTCTCCACGCCAAGGGACACATGCCTCATGCAACTTGCCAACTTCACGGCAAACACATCGGTGTGCAGCTATATCGCCTCAAGCCAGGCCAGGGACAGCTGCGTTGGCGCAGTGGCATTGCGCTCTGAAAATGCGAGCGAATGTTATACGGGCGGCGCGTCTGCGCAGGAATCGGTATCATGCACTTCTGAGGTAGCGCTCGCGGCCAATGACATTGCGGACTGCTCACTGATAGACAATGCGACAGCGATGTCAAACTGCATCTACTCGCTTGCAGGCAAGAACGGCTTCGACAACCTGACATACTGCAACGCCATGCCTGACAAGACACAGAGCGCCTACTGCGGAAGCATATATTACTACAGAACGGCCATGTCGACGCTGAATTCTACCTACTGCACGATGCTGCCTGACAACACCAGTAACAGCACACCGCTTTACCTTCTGTTAGGCAACTTCTCTAACAGCAGCGCAGGCCTTTCGGGTTATGGTGGCCTTGGGGCGCTGTCGAAGTTCAACGTCACAGACCAAGAGATTTGCTATTACAACCTTGCAGTAAAGACGATGAACCAGTCCCTATGCGCAGAAACTAGCGGAATGATAAACACCCTGTGCAGTGATCTCAGCTCTGCAGCAAACTTGGCAAGCCTGAACAGCAGCCCGATAACGCCGGCTACCGCGCTCGCTTCGTGCAGCATTGCAGGGCTAACCGGGAGTCTGCTGAACGACTGCGTCAACTATGTGTTTGTGGGTGCTGCAGCCACGCGGCACAACGAAACGTACTGCGGTTATATAAACAATGCCACCATAAAGGCCCAGTGTATATCAGGAGCAACGAACAGCAGCGCATAGGGTTGCGGGCGCTGCTTTACAACTGCTTGGGGCATGCAATATGGCCA
>JAKAOJ010000033.1 GCA_021812205.1 Microcaldota archaeon | reverse complement strand
TGTCCTCTAAAATTGAAGCTGCGAAGAAAGCCGTTGCCGCCGCTGAGATGGAGGTGCTGAACCATGAGCTGGAGCTGAAGCACGCCGCGGAGGCGCAGTCACGCGAATCTTCCGCGATAGAAGCGCTGAAGCCAAAACTGTCATCGCTTGCCGCGTCGATGCTGGAGGTTCAGAAGGACCTGAACGCGACTGAGGCAAAGATAAGGGACGCTGCAAGGAGGAAGCAGCAGGCCCAAACATCCCGTGACGCCCTGCACGAAATAGTCAGCGCCCCAGATGCGCAGCAGCGCAAGGCACATGCAGAATCTGCAGGTAGGGTCAAGGATCTAAGGGCGTCAATAGAAGAGCTCAAGATGCACGGAGCCGAGCTCAGGAAGGAGAACGAGATGCTTGTGCAGCGCGATGCCGAGCTGCAGTCGGAAGCCAAGAAGGTGCAGGAAGCATCGGCAGAGGCGAACGCAGCAGCATCGTCGCTCAGGAAAAAGCTCGGCGATTACGCCCTGCAGAAGAAGGAGATGGAGAAGAAAATAAGAAGCCATGACGACACTTCGTCTGCGCTCTACAAGGAGCTCTCCGCAATAGACAAGCGCATATCAGACACGGGCTTCGAGAGGGGAAAGCTGTCGTCAGAGATTGAGCGCCTTTCCCGCGACATAATGCTTGCTGAGTCTGCAAAGATGCAGTCCGAGACGCGGCTGGCCGACATAAAAGCGGAGCTGGCGTCATACAAAGAGTACCCGATGGTCGGAGGAGCGCCGGAGGAGCTCGACAGGCGCCTTGCAATAGCAAAGAACGACCTTGAAGGCCTGGGCAACGTCAACCTCAAGGCGCCAGAAATGTACGAGGCGCGCCGCCGTGACGTTGACGAGGCAGAGTCGAAGCTGCACATACTGGACAACGAGCGCAATTCAATAATGTCAATGATAAGCGAGATAGAATCGAAGAAGCTAGCGGTCTTCATGGAGACATTCAGGGCTGTCAACGACAACTTCAAGCAGCTGTACGGCTATATATTCGACGGAGAGGCCGCGTTGTCCCTCGAGAATCCAAAGGAGCCCTTCAACTCAGGCCTGAAGATAAGCATACAAGACAAGTTCAAGAAGAACGCCGACCAGCTATCCGGTGGCGAGAAGTCGCTGCTCATACTCATACTGATATTCGCCATACAGATGCGCAACCCCATGTCGTTCTACGTGTTTGATGAGATAGATGTGGCGCTCGACAAGGAGAACTCCAAGAAGCTCTCGATGCTGATAAAGCAGATGAGCTCGCGCTCTCAGTTCGTGGTGGTGAGCCACAACGACACGCTGATAAGCGCCGCGGATACCGCCCTGGGTGTGGCCAGGCAGGCAGGCGAATCGAAGATAGTCGGGGTGCAGCTCGTCGGCCAGCAGCCAGGCAGTAGCGTTGAAGGCAGGAAGCAATAAAGCAGGCTGGTGCTTGAATGCAGAGCAGGAAAAGGCCAAAGGTGCAGAGAAAGTCCCAGCCGAAGAGCCCGGTAGTCACATGGCCCCTCTACATACTGCTGGTGCTTCTCTTCGCACTTTACGTTGCGTTCCAAAGCGTGGCGTACCTGTCTGTAGCCCTCGGCGCCCTTATCGTGGTAATGATAATAGCGCTGGTCGCGGTGGAGGTGGCAAACGGTGCATCGCAGCATGGCTACATACGCGACATAGCTGAAATAGCCCTGGCTCTTGTGCTGGTTGCCGGCCTATGGGTCGGAATGGAGTACCTGCTGCACACGAGCCATCCGCTTGACGTGGTCCCGAGCTGCAGCATGCTCCCATACCTCCACAGGGGCGACATGATAGTGCTTCAGGGCATAAGCAACATTTCTCAGATAAGGGCGCCAGTGGTCAACGTCAGCGACAGCACCATTGCGGCTATAAACTCCGGCCTCAGCCGGGAGTCGCTGGAGTGCGTCGCCTACATGCAGACTCCATCAGGGCTATATGTCTCCCAGTTTGTCGAGCCAGGGTACAGCGTCGGCCTGCTCTATCAAACAGGTCAGGGCAGCAAGATAGTGCCTTCCAGCTTCCAGGACAGCAATCCTGTCAAGTACACATGCGGCACAACAAAGGTAATGTTCAGCAACGGCACAGTAAAGTCCGAAGCCTACACTACTGCAATAACAATAGGCAATACTACGATAAGAGGCGACGCCAACAACAGTGTAGTTGTATACGGTACGGTCCCGGGTGACCTCTTTCGCAGTTATGGCGATGCGTACATAGTCCACAGGGTGTATGCAGTGCTGCGGACCGGCAGCACGTACTTCGTCCTCACCAAGGGCGACAATAACCCGGGCCTTGACATGCAGTACTCAAACTATCCTGCCAGTGCATCGAGCCTGCAAGGCATTGTTGTTGCCTCAATACCATACATAGGGTACCTGAAGCTTGCGCTGAGCGGCTCTTTCACCGAGCCTACAGGCTGCAACTACACGACGCTGCACTGATGCCGCAAGAAATCGCCCCTTTCATGCCGGATAGCTGGGCATAAACTGAGCATGAGCCGAAACCTGAATGAGACGCCTGCCGATATGGCCGCCTCACCCGCAACACTTATATATATGTTGCTGGCCAAATACCTCTGCAATAAAGCCGGATTAGTGTTAATCTTCTAACCTAATGCTCGGTAAATGAAGGCAAGTGATGTTGATGGCTGACCTAGCGAGCGACATACGCCTAGCGGTCGACAGCGGAACGGCAGCCTTGGGCATGAACAAGGTGCTTGATTCGCTGAAGGATAACAGCGCCAAGCTGGTAGTCGCGGCGCAGGCCAACAAGGCGGAGAACCTGCGCGACGTTGTCCACATAGCGAAGATTGCCGGCGTTAAAGTACTAATCTTTCCCGGCAACTCAATGGAGCTCGGTGCAGTCTGCGGCAAGCCCTACTCAGTGTCCGTGCTTGCAGTGGCAGAGCAGGGCAACTCCAAGATACTTGAAGAGGATTACAGCGCGTACGAGAACGTGCAATGACGTGATAAACCATGCCAAACGGCGAATTCGCTGCAAGAAAGCTGATACGTGCACGCAAGCATCAGCGTATGCTCAAGAAGTGGCTCAAGCGCAGAAAGCTCAAGCTCAAGCAGAAGTACGATCCTATGGGCACAGTCCCAAGGGCACGCGGCTTGGTGCTCCAGAAGTTTGCCGTTGAGCAGAAGCAACCGCACTCCGGCCAGATAAAGTGCGTGCGCGTCCAGCTCATCAAGAACGGCAAGGTCGTCGGAGCGTTCGTCCCAGGAGATGGGACAATAAACTACATTGACGAGCACGATGAAGTTACGATAGAAGGCCTCGGTGGCTCGCAGCGCGGACAGATGGGCTGCATACCAGGCATGAAATACAAGGTAGTCGAAATAAACGGTGCGAACGCTGTGCAGATAGTGAAGGGCAAGCAGGAGAAGCCGAAGAGATGATGTTGATGGCAGAAGCTCCGCAGGAAGTGGAATTGCAGCAGGCCGGACCGGCCCCGAAAAAAGCTAGGCCTGCACACAAAGCGCCTGCATCTGCGCACGCTGCAGGTGCTTCACCCACGCTTCTTTTCGAGAAGTACAGCTACGACGTCTCCATCAACGACCTCAGCCTGAAGAACTACATAAACTTAAAGCCCATGGCGTACCCAGCAAGCTACAGGCGCACGAGCGCCAAGATATTCTCCAAAGCAAACCTGAACATAGTCGAAAGGCTCGAAAACGCGATAATGCGCGGCGGCACAGGCAAGAAGATAGGCGGCCACGTCATACGCACGAAGGGCCGTCTTCAGGGCAAGAAGCTTAAAGTCATGCACATACTTGAAGAGTCGTTCGATTCTGTGCACGAACAGACGCACACAAACCCTCTCCAGGTTTACATAATGGCGCTGGAGAACAGCGCACCTATAGAAGACACGACACGCATAAGGCAGGGAGGCACGGTATCCAACATACCTGTCGACATAAGTGCGAGCCGCAGACTTGATACTGCACTCCGGAACATAGCGACTGCTGCAATAATAGGTGCCTTCTCAAGCAGGAAGACAATCGCGCAGGCTCTCGCCAACGAGCTCATCCTGGCGTCGAAGAACGACGTCAACAGCTATGCTGTGAAGCGCAAGAACGAGATAGAGCGCATGGCAAGGAGCGCGAAGTAAGGCGACCATCATGGTAAGGAAAGAATACGTCGTAGAGGAGATAGCAAAGATAATGCACGATGTCTCGCATATCCGGAACGTTGCGATAATAGCGCACGTCCACCATGGCAAGACCACGCTTACAGACTCACTCCTGGCTAGAGCCGGCCTCATATCAAAGACCGTTGCGGGCGACGCGCTTTACACGAACTACGAGGCAATAGAGAAAGACAGGCGTATGACCATCAAGTCGGCGAACATATCCCTAGGATTCGAATACAATGGCTCGGACTACATAATCAACCTGATAGACACTCCGGGCCACGTGGATTTTGGCGGGCACGTAACCAGGTCCATGAGGGCCGTTGACGGGGTGGTTCTGGTCGTCGACCCAGTTGAAGGCATAATGCCCCAGACCGAGACTGTACTAAGGCAGGCGCTCAAGGAGAAGGCTAAGCCTGTGCTGTTCATAAACAAGGTAGACAGGCTCCTGAATGAGCTCAGGCTCACGCAGGAGCAGACGTTCGAGCGGCTGCTGAAGCTCATAAACGAGATAAACACGCTGATAGAAAACTATGCTCCAGAAGAGTTTGCCAAGGACTGGAAGGTGAGCGTGGAGAATGGCAGCGTGGCAATGGGCTCAGCCTACAAGAAGTGGGCCATTTCCAAGCCTATCATGGACAAGTACAAGACAACGTTCAAGCAGATATTCGAGCTTACCGCAGCGCAGGACGAGGCCAAGCTGCAGGAAGTCGCGCCGATAGACGAGGCAACGCTCATGATGGTGATAGACCACCTGCCGAGCCCGAAGGTTGCGCAGAAGTACCGCATACCGCAGATATGGCACGGCAATCTCAACAGCCCTGAGGGCATTGCCATGCTAGAAACTGACGAGAACGCAGGTGTGAGCATAGTCGTATTCAACATGGTATACGACC
>JAKAOJ010000032.1 GCA_021812205.1 Microcaldota archaeon | reverse complement strand
CCTGAGGGCATTGCCATGCTCGAAACAGACGAGCACGCAGGTGTGAGCATAGTCGTATTCAACATGGTATACGACCCCCACAGCGGCGACGTGCCGGTGGGCCGCATATTCTCAGGCATAGCAAAGAAGGGCGTAGAGCTGCACGTTTCCGGCAACCCTGGCACGCAGAGACTCCAGCAGGTAGGCATATACATGGCAGCAGAGCGCGTACAGGTGGAGCAGATACCAGCAGGCAATATCGTCGCGCTCATAGGGCTCAAGGACGTCAACATAGGCGACACCGTGAGCACCGATGTCATAGAGCCGTTCGAGCAGATAACCCACTATTCAAAGCCCGTGGTCACGAAGGCCGTGGAAGCCAAGGACTCGCGCGACACGACGAAGCTCATAGAGGCTCTAAGGGAGCTCTCGAAGGCAGATCCTACTATAGTGACAGAGATAAACCAGGAGACGGGCGAGCACCTGGTCTCCGGAATGGGGGAGCTGCACCTCGAGGTTATAGAGACTAAGCTCAGGGACGAATTCAAGATACCGGTAATAACAAGCCCGCCCATAGTCATATACAGGGAGGCGATAAACTCGAAGGCAGGTCCTATAGAGGGCAAGACTCCAAACAAGCACACAAAGTTCTACATAACCGTCGAGCCTTTGCCAGAATCTGTGCAGATTGCCATAGACGAGGGCTCGATACGCGAAGGCAAGCCCAAGGGCCAGGCTGCAATAGAAGCAATGGTTGCCGCAGGCATGGACAGGCAGGTGGCGAAGAACGTCAAGGATATCTACAACAAGTGCATGCTGGCAGATGTTACACACGGAGTGCAATACATGAACGAGGTCATGGAGCTGCTCATAGATGGGTTCCACCAGGCCATCAAGGATGGGCCTCTGGCCCGTGAGAAGGCCTCTGGCGTGCTTGTAAGCGTTGTTGACGCATCTATACACGAAGACCCTGTGCACAGAGGGCCGGCCCAGATACTTCCGGCCATAAGGAACGCCATATACGCAGGCATGCTGACTGCTGGCGTTACACTGCTTGAGCCAAAGCAAAACTTCACGATAAACATACCACAGGAATACATGTCAAACGTCATAACGTTCGTCAACAGCAGGCGCGGCCAGGTAGGCACGATAAACCAGGAGCGCGAACAGGTTTCGATAATAGCAAAGATGCCGGTCGCAGAGACGCTCAAGGGCTTCTCCAACGACCTGCGCGGCCTGACCCAGGGACGCGCCATCTGGTACACGGAGTTTGCGGGCTATGAGAAGCTGCCGACAGAGCTCCAGAACAAAATAGTGCGCGAGATACGGGAGCGCAAGGGCCAGAGCCCCGAACCCCCTACACCAGCACAGTTCCTGAGTTGATTCCGCTATTGCATGGTCAAGAACCAACCTTTAAATAGCTTAACAGGGGAATATGTCCTTAGACATCTTCTCTTTCATGCTAATACCGATGAAGTGAAGAACCAAGGTGTTGCGAATGGCAAAATCCTACGTGAAATTCGAAGTATCGAAGGAAGTGGCAGACAAGACGTACGAGGCCCTGCAGATGGTCAAGCAGAGCGGCAAGCTCAAGAAGGGCGTCAACGAGGCAACGAAGAGTGCAGAGCGCGGGCTCGCCAGCTTCGTAGTCATGGCGGAAGACGTAGAGCCTGAGGAAGTGATAATGCACCTCCCGATGGTCTGTGAGCAGAAGAAGATACCGTACTCGTATGTTCCGAGCAAGCTTGAGCTTGGCAAGGCGATTGGCCTCGGTGTCCAGTGTGCAGCAGTCGCCATAGAAGGCCAGGGCAACGCCGCAGGCGCAATAAAAGACATAGTCGCGCGCACCACCGGCACCTCGCAGAAGAAGGAGCAGCCGCAGAAGGAGCAGGCCCCTAAGCAGGAGAAGAAGCCCAAGCCTGAGCATAAAGAGGAGCCGAAGCCAGCCGAGAAGGCAAAGGCAGAAGAGGCAAAGGAGGCAGCCGAGCAGTAATGATCTGTGATAATCTATTAGCTGATTTGCATGGCCGACGAGAAGCCGCAGAAGCCAGAAGCGCCAAAGCCGGAGACACCGCAGCAGCAGGCGCCGGCAGCGCAGCAACTTGCAGGCTTCCTGGCTGAAATCGTCGACGTCAACCAGAAAGCAAAGACAGGCATGTATGGCGAAGTGTACTCGGTATCGTGCCGCATACTGGAGGGCAACGACAAAGGTCGCATAATAAGGCGCAATATCATAGGCCCGATTAAGAAGGGTGACGTGGTCCGTCTGCCAGACACCAGCCGCGAGGCGCGCGAGATAAGGGTAAAGTGATTTGATGAAGTGCTCATACTGTGGTAACGAACTCAGGCGAGGCGCAGGCCTGATGTATATATTCAGGACCGGGAAGATCAACTACTACTGCTCTAACCAGTGCTACCAGTATGACATAGTGCTCCACAGGGCTGTGAAAGGCGCACGCAAAGCCGCGGCCGCGGTTGCAGCCCAGGTGAAGGAAGGTAAGGAGCGCAAGGAAAAGAAGTGACAGCACAGCTGCTTATTCTCCAGCCCCAAATCAAGAAAGGCAAGAAAGGTTCAGCTCAATTCAGGGCGCTGCCCCTTCTCGAACATCTCGTCCAGGTCTAGCTCATTCAGCTTCTTTATCGTCTTGTTTATGCCTGACTCGGTATATTCTGGGAACTCGACGCCGCTCACTACAATCATTACCCTGAGGACGTCCTTCTGCATCTCCTCGTCTATGCGTGCTCCCCACTTGAGCATTGCATCTGAGCCTATGCGCCCTGCCACATCCTGGAAGACCGCCTCTGCCTCGCGCAGCGTCAGGCTGTCGCCGCCGATTATGTTTATCAGCGCTTTCTTTGCGGTGCCTAGCTCTGCATCCAGCATCGGGCTCTTTATCGCGTTCTCCAAAGCTATCAGCGCGCGGTTGCTTTCCCCTCCTGTTGCTGCACCTTCGCCCGTGCCTATCACAGCGTAGCCTGAGTCCTTCAGCACGGTCTTAAGGTCGGCGAAGTCTATGTTCACCATGCCTGGTTTTGTCACCATCTCGACAATGCCCTTTGTGGCGCTTGCCAGCACCTCATCCGAAACCCTGAAGGCCATGTTGAGCGGAAGGTCAGGAGCAACGGAAAGAAGCTTGTCATTGTGAATTATTATCACTGTATCCGCCACCTTCTTCAGCCTGCTAAGGCCCTCAAGCGCGTTCCTCATGCGGGTCTTGCCCTCGCTCGAGAAAGGCAAGGTCACTATTGCGACAGTGAGCGCGCCGGCTTCCTTAGCCTCATGGGCTATCGTGCTCACAGATCCTGTTCCCGTGCCCCCGCCGAGCCCGCATGTGATGAAGACAAGGTTTGCATCTCCAAGCAAGTGCCTTATCTCGTCCTTGCTCTCCATTGCGGCCTCCTCGCCGACCTTTATGTCGCTTCCGGCCCCGAGGCCTTTCGTTATCTTTTTGCCGAGCAGCAGCTTGCGCTCTGCAGTCGTCTTTATCAGGTGGGGTGCGTCAGTGTTCATGGCCACAAGCATGGCCCCGTCCAGGCCGAGGGACGCCAGCCTGGTTATGGTGTTGCTGCCGCTGCCGCCTGTCCCAACAACATAAATCTTGGGCTTTGCACTCTCAATGAACCTCAAAATGTCCTCGTCGTCAACACTGGCCACTACCATAGGATTACCACAACGCTTCGTCGCCGGTAGTAGATGCTCTATAAAGAAATAAAAAGTTATTGCGGTGCGAGAGTGCGAAGCTCCACCCCATGCGGCATGCGCATTGGCTGCAAATCGTCCATTGCGCCCAACCGCGTCAGCAAGCCGTCAAGCTGGTCGCCGAGGCATACCGGCTTCGTGAGTCCGCGGTATGGCAGGTCATCGCTGTGCATGTCTACCATATACCAGATCTCGTCGGCTATCTTCTGCCTGTTGAAGCCGTGCAGGTGCATGTTTATCTTTGCCTTGTTAGGCTTCCTGGGCTTCACGACAGTCGCTATTATAAGGTAATAGTCTTGCTTATATTCCGAATCCATAAAGGCAGCGAGCTTGTTCATGTCATCTACATTGAATAGGCTGCTCCTGTGGGTCTCCAGCAGAACCTGCCTGCCGTCATGCTTGAGCTCCAGCACAAAATCAGGCGTGTATGCTGCCTGCTCGCCGTCTATCTCAATAGGGAAGTAGAACTTGTTGTGGGTGTGCCCAATGCCCAGCCTCTTGAGCGATTCGATTGCAAGCGCTTCAAGCCCTGAAGCCGGCTTGTCGTCTTCCTGCTGCAAAGGAGAAGGTGAGTGCGCAAAGGGCATTGGTCTGAGTTTCGGGATGGCCACCGAACCAAGCATCCTCACGCCTGTTGCTATATGTTGGAAAAGATATAAAAGCTTCGCCGCCGAAGCCGTATTACGAATTTTTTCGTTGACAGGTGCTAATATGCCAAAGAAAAACAACGGCACTGTGAAGGACGCGCTGCTTAGAGAGGGCGTAATGGACATTAAGCTGAAAACAGGGATGAAGGTTTCCGAGCTTGCGCGTGCGATGCAGAAGATGGGCGGCTTCTCCGGCCAGCACATGGCGGACGGGATAGAGATAGTGCGAGACATGCTCGCAGACAAGGAATCTTTCAACTTCCTTTCATTCCCTGCCGACATAGTCTCCACAGGGCTGCGCGGGGTCCTGGCCAGCATGGTCAAGCATTTCGACGCTATAATAACCACGTGCGGCACGCTGGATCACGACATAGCTCGCGCGTTCGGGGGCAAGTACAGCATTGGCACGTTCAACGCAGACGACACAAAGCTGCACTCAATGGGGATCTACCGCCTCGGCAATATATTCATAGAAAACAAGGAATACGGCAAGATGCTCGAAGACTCTTTCGAGAAGATAATGGGTGACATCTATTCATCCAAGGACTACAAGAAGGAATACAGCCCGTCCGAGCTTATATACGAATTCGGCAAGCGGATGAAGGACGAAGGTTCGATACTCAGGCAGGCATACAAGCACAAGGTAAAAGTCTTCAATCCTGGAATAGTGGACGGCGCATTTGGAACGCAGCTTGCAATCTTTGCGCAGAACCACCGTGACTTCAAGCTCGACGTGATAAAGGACGAGCTTGAGCTCAGCAACATCTCTTTCGACAACAAGGTGACC
>JAKAOJ010000031.1 GCA_021812205.1 Microcaldota archaeon | reverse complement strand
ATCTATTCACAGTGGAGTTCATAAACCAGCTTGGCATAACTATGCAGTTCCCTGCATCGGATGCCATAAACCTCAGCGTCAACAATCTCGGTATTTCCGGCACAGGCAATTTCTACGGCGCGTGCAATCCGCAGATAGCCGGCAGCGGCGCGCGCGTCATATGCACAGTAAGCATTCCAGGCACGGTCCAGCCGCCGATAGGCTCTCAGACAAGCTCAACGTTCAGCATATCATACAGCCTGTGCAACTCCGGCTCTTCATGCAGCACCGGCTACGTGAGCACAGGCCAGTCGGTGCAGCAGCTCGTCCCAGGCACTGTGAAGCTCTATTACGTAACAATCGCGGCAAGCCCTAGCACCGGATCTGTCGAGCTGAACGGCATCAGGTACTACACAGGCACGCGAGTTCTCCTCGTGCCCGCAAAGTATACTGTGTTTGCAGTCCCTCCTGCAGGCTACCACTTCTCATCGTGGTCAATAACATCGCCGTCAACTCTTGCGAGCACTGCAGTGCAGAACACCACGCTGGCGGTGCAGGCAAACGCCACCCTCACGGCGACATTCACCTGAAATCGCATTAGCGGATCTGGCGGGATTTTCGCTGCGCAAGAAACCAAGAGGCACTTGCGCGGTTTTGAACCCGCAACCACTCGGTCCGAAGCCGAGCGCGCTGTCCAAGTTGCGCCACAGATCCAATGAGAATGTCCCGCTCAAATCTAAAAATAGCTCAGGCGGCGTCATTCAAAGAATTTGGTTATGCTAGTCTGGCGTATATGGTCCATAGTGCTCCAGTGGTCCCGCAGATGGGCTGCAAACTTGGATTCGTTCATGTGCTTGCGCACAGACTCCACGGTGTAAGAATCCGAAGGGTAGCCGGACCCTATCTTAACGCCAAGGGCCTTCTCTATCTTCTTCATCTCGCGGTCGCGCGTCACCTTTGCTATTATACTCGCAGCCGACACGACAGGATACTTAGAGTCTGCCTTGTGCTCCGCGATTATGCGCGTGCCCAATGCCTGCTCCTGCTTGCTCTTCACGCCCCTTACCCTGGTGGGCTTGACGGAGAACATGTTTACCCTGATGCCGAACTTCTCAGCTATCACGTCCGGCGAGTCCAGATAAAAAGAGCCTACGTCGTCCTTAACTTGGTCAAAAAGCCTGGCGAAGCGCACTGCCTCCAGCTCGTTTAGCGATATGCGGTTGCGCATCGCCTCGTTTATCTCCTGGGGCATTATGCGGTCGACCCTCACGTCTGTGGCAAGCTTCATTATCTCGCCGTACAGTTCCTCACGGCGCTTGGGCCTAAGAAGCTTAGAGTCGCGGACGCCTATCTTGGTAAAGCGCCTCTCGACTCCCCTGCTTGTGACAACGAGGGCAACAACGAGAGGTCCCACAAGGGCGCCCCTTCCAGCCTCGTCGCCGCCGCAGATGATTATGCAATCACCCAGAAAGCAAGCATCAGAGATTCTTGCGGTCGACAACTATGTAGTCGTTGACAGCTTGGACCGCGGCATATGGTATCTTGAGCTGGCCGCTGTCCACCTTAAGCTTGCTGGCGAAGTTGCTGTCGAGGTTCGGCTCTATGAGCAGCGCGTTGATCTTGCCCGTTACGGGGCTTATCTCAGCATCGACAAACCTTCCCACATCGTAGCCGTCCACGGTGACTACTTTCTTTCCCACGAGGTGCCTTCCTATTATAAACTTCACCATGTTTACACCATGCTCGCGTATGCGCCTAATCCTATTGAGCAGAATCAATTAATAAGCTTATGTTTTTTCTGTCGGTGCTGGCTCACCTGCCAAGGTTCGCAAAGACCCTGTTGGTTATTCCGAACCTGCTCCTCTTAATAAGCCCCTTTGCCTCAAGCTTCTTGAGCACCCTGTGAACCTTGACTTTTGAATAGCCAGTCAGGGCCATGAGGTCGGACTGGAGCACAAAATCCTTGCCCTTTATAAGCTCCAGCATGCCTTTTTCGTCCTTGTCCAGGACCCTGCTTATTACGCTGGCTCTCTCGTTCCTGACCGCTTCGATGTTCCTGCGTGCGACTGCCCTGCCCACTGCTTCGTCATTGATGCGCATTATGGTGTTTCCAGCTATCAGGAGCAGTGACCCTCCTATGAAAGGTATAACAAAATTGAAGATTACATTTATGACGTTGATGCTGACGTCACGGAACGTGAGTATTGGTATTCCGCGGATGAAGGCTACGATGACCTCTATGCCCTTTATCACCGCTGCCAGGAGCACGATGGTCCCGACTACCATTATGACTATAGCGAACTTCCTCAGGTCCTTCCTTACTACATACGTTTGCATGGAAGCCATAACCCTTTTCATGGGCTATAATTTAAGCCTTTTGAGTTGATATGGTACTGGAACAATGAAGGAAAACATATTGATACGGGAAAAGCAGGCAAGCATCCTCGTAGCGCTAAGGGATGCGAGCAAGGAGTGGTCCGTATCATCCCTGGCGAAGGCCTCCGGCACGACATACGTCCATGCGTGCAACTTCCTGAAGGAGTGTGAGCGCCTCGGCCTGACAACCGGAGAGCGCCACGGAAAGATGAAGGTAGTGCGCCTGACGAGCAAGGGCGCCCGCATATCGGAGATGATGGCTTCAATATACTCGATGGTCAGCGGCGCCGAGACGCCGGAGCCGCCTCAGGAACCTCCAGTGCAGCAGGCTGCTCCGGAAGCTCCCCAGGTCAAAGCCTGACTATAGGCTGCAGCTGCGCCAGCCCGAACTTCTTAAGCGTCTCGTCTGGCTTGTCATAGTAGTCGCGCACAGCCTCGCTTATGCCCTTTATGTCGCGCGTGCCCATCTTGTTCATCTGCGCCAGCAGCATGGCCCTGACGTTCTCCTCCGCGAGTATGTCAGGCGGCGGGACGCCTATTACTGCCGAGAGCGCATCCCTGTATGTCACGCTCGGAAGTATTGGCGCGGCCTTGTGCGTCTTGTAGTCGAACTTGTACAGGTCGGAAAGCAGTATCTGGGTCTCCATGCCCGCAAGCTCTGATATCTGCACGACCTTCCTGTGGGGCACTCCTTTCTCGTATACCTGCGACGACACCACGAGCGCATCGATTACGGATATTATGTCCTTAGGGACTTCCATGGGCGAGTGCTGGAGCCTGTTTATTATGTCCCGCGAAGACGATGCGTGTATCGTGCCCATGGCTATCTTCCCAATGTTCATCGCGGTTATCATGTCGTTTGCCTCAGCGCCCCGGACCTCGCCTATCACTATCATGTCGGGCCGCATACGCAATGCATTCTTGACTAGGTCAACCATGGGCATGTCCTCGCTGGTCTCAAGGTTGACGCAGTTCTCCAGCATAGAGGTGTCGAGTTCGTACGTCTCCTCTATCGTGATGACGCGCTGCTCCGGCCTCATGAATGAGAACAGGGCGTTGAGCATCGTTGTCTTGCCTGAGGCCGGCATGCCTCCCAGCAGCAGGTTGGCCGGCCTGACCTTGAAGCCGTCCATGTACAGCCAGAGCCTTGAGGCTATGTTGTAGTCTATCGTGCCGAAGTTTATCAGATCTATTATGCTGAGAGGGTTCCTCTTGAAGTTCCTGACTGTTACGTCATAGCCCAGGGGCGACGAGACTATGTTCGCCCTGCTTCCGTTAGGCATATGCACGTCGAGTATGTTGCCTTTTGCGGCCTCGTTCGTCGCATATAGCTTCAGCTTCCTCACGAAGCGCTCCAGCTCGTCCTTTTCCTTGAAAGAGAAGTCCAGGCGCTTCTGCCCCTCTTCAGTGTCGTACACGAAGATGCTCTTCGTGTTGTTAATCATTACGTCCTCGACCTTCTCGCTAGTTATATACTCTGCAATGGGCCCTATGTCGTTTATGTCCTTTATTATGGTATCTATGTCTTCCTGGCTGAGGCTTGGCTCTATGCCTTTGGCTGTCGCGGTGACGAGATCGTTGCGCTTGTCGGGGCTATCTATGTTAACGAACTTCCCGCCTAGCTGCTTCAACAGCTCATCCTCCACCCTGTAGAGCTTGTCATCCATCGCATTGCCCCTGTGGTTGTTTGTGCGACATATATTAAAATAGTTTGCAGGGAGCAAGGATGCGCTTGACCTTACAGAACTGCATAGCAGCTGGCTGGCGCACCCGACCGGCAAGAGCGCCGTGCAGCGCTACGCCGCAGATACAAGCGCGTCTACTATGAACTTGGGGTCGTAGGGCATGAGCGCATCGTAGCCCTCACCCGTTCCGAAGAACAGAACTGGTATGCCTGTCACGTTAGCTATGGAGAGTGCGCTCCCGCCTTTCGCGTCGCAGTCCAGTTTCGTAAGTATTATCCCGTCTATCCTTATGAACTTGCTGAACTCCTTTATCTGCTCGGATATGGCGTTGCCGGATGTGCTTTCGCCCACGAATATTGTCACGTCAGGCTTTGCGACGCGAACCATCTTCTCTACCTCCTTTATCAGGTTCTTGTTAGTCTCCTGCCTGCCTGCCGTGTCTATCAGCACGCATCCTATCCCGTGCGCCTTGGCGTATGCTATCGCATCGAAAGCTATGCTGGCAGGGTCTGCGCCGTAGCTGCTCTTTATCACAGGCGCGCCGACCTTGTTCGCGTGGAACTCTGTCTGCTCTATTGCAGCCGCACGGAAGGTGTCGCTAGCTGAGAACACGCTCGTGATACCCTGCCCCTTCAGCCTGTGCGCAATCTTTGCTATGGTTGTCGTCTTGCCAGTCCCGTTCGGGCCCAGGAAGAGCACGCGCACAGGCGCCTCGCCCTTCGCTATGCGCTCCTTTATCAGCTGCACCAGCTCAAATCCAGGCTTGCCCTTCTGCAGCACCTCCATCATTGATGCCCTTACGCTCTCTACAAGTTGCCTGCCGATGTCCCTCGACTCGAACCTCGCAGCATGCAGGTTCTTGTCCATTGCGTCTATGAACTCGTCTGTTGTGGAGTATGCAACGTCAGCCTCCAGAAGCGCCATCCTAAGCCCCTCGAGGAAGCTGTTTATGTCTGAGTCGTTGAGTGCCACTGACCTCATGAACACGCCCTTTATGCGTGTTGATGCTGAGATGTGCACTCCTTTGCCGGGCCCTTCGTGTTTTTGCCCCGGAGCTTCTGCCTGCCTGTGTTCGCCATGGGTTTTCTCATGAGCCGGTTCCGGCTCTTGGGCGCTAGGTTGGGCCTCACTAATTGCCTGCTCCTCTTTAGGTGCTTCCGAGGCTTCGGGCTTC
>JAKAOJ010000030.1 GCA_021812205.1 Microcaldota archaeon | reverse complement strand
TCTCTCTGGGGAGACGACATAGGCGCAGTGAACGTCGGCGATACTGTGGAGCTGTCGAACTGCTACGTAAGCGAGTTCAGGGGCACTCCGCAGATCTCAACCGGCAAGTTCGGCAAGATAAAAGTCAGCGGCTCATCATCGGGAGATGCCGAGGACCCGTTTGCTGAAGAAGAAGCCGGTGCAGATGAGCCTAGCGAGGAATGAGCTAGGCACTTTTCCTCACGGCCTTACTAGCAGATTCGGCATGACGGGGCCTCTGCCCCCAGTACCTGAAGGTGTATATTAGCAGCACCCCTCCAAGCGCTATGCCGAACCACAGTGTAGCGAATCTTGTCATTATAGTAACTGCAGATGCGGCTGCCGTGCTCATATGGAAGGCACTGCCAAGGAGCGCGACCAGCGCGCCATCAGTCACGCCAATGTTGCCTGGTATGGCTGTTACCATGCCGAATATATGCGCTGACGTGTATATGAATATCGTGCCAGAGAGATGCGGCACAATGCCTATTGCTAGCAGCGTGAAATAGAGCGCCATTGACGCGAATATGGTAGCAGGCAGCGTTGCTGCGAGCGATACTGCGTATGTCTTTGGCGTATTTAGCGTGCTTTGCGAGGCGAAGTACTCGTCCCCATATAGCGTGAACATCTCAAGGAAGCGCCTGTTCTTGAAGACGCGCTTTATGAGCCTGTAAAACCAGTCGTTTAGTATGAACGCGTATGGGATGATGAGCAGTATGTCGATGCCTATTACGTAGAGCACGTACTGGTGGAAGTATATTGCTGCAAGCAGCGCCACCACCGCGGTGCCGATGAAGTCCGTAAATATGTCCATCATCACTATCGGTACGACGGCGCTAGTCTTCACGTCTGTGAGCTTGCTTATCGTGTAAGCCACAAGCACCCTGCCAATCATGCCTGGCGTTATGTTCATCGAATACAGCGACAGGTAGACTATAAGGTTCTTTTTCCATGGCACCTTCAGCTTAAGCTTCTTCAGGTAGTACTGCCACTTGCTGAACCTGATGAGATAACCGAGGAACACCATCACGAACGCCAGCGAGTACAGGTAAAGATTGGAGCTCAATATCGTGCTGATTACCGTGCCTATGCCGCCTATGAGAGCTATCACGATGAAGACGGCGAAGCTGGCAATGAACCCCAGCCCGACAAACCATGTCGCGCCTCTGACGAGCTTCATGTACTCGTTCTTGTTGAGCTCTCCGGCATGCGTTATCATGTACCATATGGACTGGCTCTTTTCCTTCTTCTTCCATAAAGTCATGCAAACAGCTCAGCGCCTGGCCGCGCCCTCGAAAAGCTCACTGTAACGTTTAGCTATCTTGTCCCAGTCATGGTACTTGACCATGCGCATCCTACCTTCCCTGGCCATCTCCATAGCGCGTCTGCCTCCGGATAATGCGGAATCTATGCTCTCTTTAAGCCCATTTATGTCTTTTGGGCGGACGTACAGGCCGCACCTCCCCATCATCTCGGATATGCCTCCTACCCTGGTGGCTATGGACGGCGTTTCGCTTGCGAGCGCCTCCAGTAGTGCGAGGCCCGCAGGCTCGTAAAGCGAAGGCAGCGCGAACACGTCTGCGGCATTGTAGTAGTATGGCAGCTCACTTTCGCTTATTCCACTCACTATGCGGAACCTGCCTTTCAGTCCCATTGTCCTGGCGCGCCTGTACAGCGCGCGTTCCATCGGGCCTCTACCAATGATGACCAGGTCTGCTTCAGTGCCTGCGCGCGCCACAGCATCTATAAGGTAAGTCATGCCCTTCTGCTGCACCAGCCTTGCGTTGCCTAGAACCATGGGCCTGTCCAGCCCGAGCCTAAGCTCCACCTCCCTAACGCGCCTATCGCCCTTTGAGCGTTTCCTGAATCTGCCGTAATCCACCCCGTTGTAGACCACATTGCTACGCGCCCTGTCCTTCTTCGGCACTGTGCTATCTATTGCGTTCCTAGATACCCCTGTTATCACGTCTGCTGCGTGTATGGTCTTCCTCCCAAGCGCCAGGTCATAGATGAGCCCTCCAGCATCAGTCATGGGCCCTATGCCCTTTGGAAGCGAATTGTGTATTGTTATAGCAAGCTTGCTGCCTACTCCCCTTATCGCCCCTACAGCGTTGAAGAAATACTGGTACCTGTTGTTTATGTGGTATATGTCTGCATGCTCCCTGATTATGCTCTCCTTCACGCCTTCCATTGCAAGGAATGGCAGAGGCAGCCCGGGTATGCCGATGTACCGTGTCCGCAGCCTTACGACCCTTATGTTGCCAACAGTGTCTTCGTGCGTTTCCTCGTTTGGCTTCAGCCCTGCGCTTACCACACACACGTTGTGGCGCTTCGATAGCCTGCTGTACACCTCCAGAAGCACCTTTTCAGTGCCTCCGCTGTATGGATGGAAGTACGGGTTCAGCACGCAGATCTCCATCAAGGTCGGTACTTATTGATTCCGGTACCAATAAAAGCCTACCAGTGTTTCGCCAAAAATGGCATTTCCACAGCAAAAATCTTGGTGTGAAACGGTTTCATGTCAAGGTTTATATAGCGTTTCAGCGCATGGGCGGATGAGATAGATGCAAAAGAAGCGCAACATCATAGTGCTGTTGCTCGACACTGTAAGGGCAGGGGATGCAGCCGCAGGCATGCCTATGCTGTCGCGCCTTGCAGCACATGCCACCGAGTACACAAATGCAGTATCGCCTGCAACGTGGACCGTCCCGGCGCACGCAGCAATTTTCACCAACCAGCGCGCCTCTAGCATAAAGATGACAGCCCGCGACTTCCTGGCTACAGGCTCGATAGACCCGTGGTTCACCCAGACCAAGTTCCTGCCCAAGAACGCCAGAACCCTTGCAGGCGAGATGGCGCAGCATGGATACACAACCTCACTTTTCTCCAACAACCCGTTCCTTACAAGCTTCACAAACCTGGGAACGGGCTTCAGCCGCATATATGACCTTTGGATGCAATCAAACGGCAAGTATGATACAAAGCTAACGAAGCGTGTCTCTGGTATACTGAAAGGCGGCAAGAAGACGCGCGCAAAGATGATTGCAGCGAGCGTCGCAGTCTCGCGCCTTATCCCAAAGCCTTGGGTCGACGACGTATACCTTTCGCTCAGGAAACGGCTGGACCGCAGCGTGGCAAGGGCCGACGGCACGTACAAGCTGGATCGCGGAATATCCGATACCATACGCAGCATAAGCGATTATGCAGACAACGAATACGACTTCGCGCCGCAGTTCATGTTCATCAACTGCATAGAGGCGCACGAGAACTATCCCGTGTCGGACAGCAGCATTGTGCAGGACAAATGGCTGTACTTGAGCGGCATAAACGAGCTTGACGAGCGCACGGCCAGGCTATTCCACAACGGCTACATGAAGCGCCTCGGGTATCTCGACCGCAAAGTATCTGACATGCTCGGCACGCTGAAGTCCAAGGGCCTGCTTGACAACGCCACGGTCGTGGTCACCTCTGACCACGGCCAGTTCTTCGGCGAGCATGGGCTCCTGTACCACTCGCTGTTCCCGTATGACGAAGTGTCGAAGGTGCCGCTTATAGCAGCCAACTACGAAAATGGCAGGCTTGCATCTGAAGCAGAGTCTGTCTCAAGCAATGTGAGCACTTCATCGCTTTATGAATCGCTTCTGGACATAGCTTCAGGGAAGGAAGACCATCTGAACGGAAACCTGCGCGCCTCGAAGTACGCAGTTAGCGAGCACCTTGGCATAAGCGAGGGCTGGGACGGGCAGCTACTCAACATGCTTAAGGGAAGGTCGTCCGTAGCGATGAGGATATACGAGACGAAGCAGAAATACAATATGCGCGCCGTCGCGGTTTACTCTGGCAGCATGAAACTGATCCACTTCTTCGGGCGGAGGCAGGACGAGCTGTACAACACAGCAAAGGACCCTGCCGAAAATGCAAACATAATAAAGAATAACAGGGACGTAGCGCACCGCCTGCTCAACGCCTACAGGCTTAGCAGGCCGCTTGCGGCAGTCTGATTGCATCTATGCTGCAACTCAGCCATATCTCTTCATCGCCTTGACGAACGGCTGCGTGCACACCCCTGCAGGCGTGCCGTTTGTCATAGCGCATATCTGTGCAGTGAAGAGATTGGCCGCGCCTATCGCAGCCTGCGACTGCTGCGATCCTGGATTGCCGAGCACCGAAACTATATTACTCCAAGAAAGCCTGTCGAATGTCTTAGGGTCTATGACTGAGCCTGCCACAACGCTGACGTTCCCGAAGTCCACGAACGGTATGCCGCCGCGCTCATTTGCAGGTATGAGCGGGTTGTTCAGGTCGTACTTGTCGAAAAGCGCGCCCTCAAACGGCGTTGGCGTCTGCAGCGTAGCATACGTGCTGGAGCCCGTAGGCACGTAGTTAGTAGTTGTCTCAACCTCAATGAAGCGTATAAGCCCGCTCGAGTAGCTGGAGTTGTAGAACGTGAATGTGGGCGTGTTCGGTGCATAGTCCGAAGCGCTCGATGTCATATAGTGCAGGGATGTGAAGTTGCCAAACCTCATGAGCGCCAGCACAAGGCCCCACCTTGTCGCTGCGCAGAATGGGCAGTAGTCAGCCCCTATGTAAAGCACCTCTGGTGTTCCGTTGATTGTCAGGGGGCTTGCATTGGTAACCGGCAGGATGCTGCCTACAGCAGCCCCTAAGTCTACCTTGTTGGCGAGAGTCATGTTGTTCGCCACGCTGTACATTGCATTGAGCTGGGACTGCGGCACAGCGACATTGTCATATGCGATGAGTGTAGACGACGAGGCGCTGTTCAGGTACACAGCCGCACCAACGACTGCTATGATTACCACTGCCGCGATTATATATGCCAGCTTTTTCTTCTCCATTCCCACACCAAAGCGAATCTAAATGCAAGTCAAGTAAGAAATGCGTTTGCGCATCAGCTTACTACTGCTATACCTGCGCTGCCTAGCATCATGTATGCTATGCCGCTTGCGAGCGCTATCAGTCCCAGGGCTGCTATGAGGTACACTATCTTTGACTTGCTTGCTACCTTTATCAGGAAGTCTATAAGGAACAGGCTCACTATAGTGGCTGCCACTATTGCTATGCCCAATCCTGAAAGCCCTATGAATGCCAGAGCAGCGGTGACGTTTGCGTAGCTCTTTATCAAGGTCAGGGCAAAAGCCGCTGCAGATGCAAAAATGCCTGTCAGGAACGAGAGCCTGAATGCCTCGTCAGCCTCGAAATTCATAAGGAACATTGCGCTCGT
>JAKAOJ010000029.1 GCA_021812205.1 Microcaldota archaeon | reverse complement strand
GGTAGGCCCGTTCGAAACCTCATTCAAGGTAGAAAAGATAGAGGATACCAGGAATGCAAAGCGCATGAAGGTGGTGAACCGCGCTAAGGAGCTGGTCAAGAACCTGATAGACACTGTGCTGCCTGACAGCAGGGAGATCAGCGACATGGTGGAAGCTGACGTCAAGTCAAGCACCGTAGTGACCTACGGTCCAGAGAAGCTTCCAGCAGGTCCTGACATATCGAAGAGCGACAGTGTAGTGATAGTTGAGGGCAGGGCCGACGTGGTAAACCTGCTCAAGAATGACGTGCCCAACTGCATATCAATAGGGGGGGCTACAGGAACGGTTCCCAAAACCATCATAGACCTGTGCGGCCAGAAGGAGTCCACCGTATTTCTCGACGGCGACCGCGGAGGCGACATAATACTGAAAGGCCTCACCAGCGCTGCCGACATCGACTACATAGCAAGGGCGCCTGATGGCAAGGAGGTCGAGGAGCTGACGCGCAAGGAGATAATAAAGGCGCTGAGGTCTAGGGTTCCGTTCGAGCAGGGCCACAACCACAACCACGGTTCGCCCCAGCCAAGCCCGTACCAGGGGAGGGACAACCGCCATTTCCGGAACGACCGTGGCCACGACCAGCGCCCATACAGGGAGCAGGACCAGGACCAGGACCAGCCTGCGCAGCCGCCAGAGCCCAGGCCTGAGCCCAAACCAGAGCCTAGGCCTGAGGACGCCAGTAGGATACTGAGCCCAATGGAGATAACAAAGAGGATAGAGGGGAGGACACGCGAAGAGTCTGAGCGGCCCCAGCAGTCTCGCGCGCAGCAGACCTCACAGCTCGGCATAACACACATAGGCGACAGCCAGGAGCGCAGCCGCGAGCCTATCCCGCAGATAGACTTCGGCGCGAAGCCCGCAGGCGCTGCGCGCCAGCCGAACCAAACATACGTGGCCGCGCTCAATGAGCTGAGGAACACGCTCAGGGGCAGGCTCTATGCGCCTGATGGCAGCATGACATCCGAGCTCCCGATAAGGGAACTCCTGCAGGCAGTGCAGGACAGCAAGGGCACGCACGCCATAGTGTTCGACGGCATAGTCACGCAAAGGCTCATGGAGATAGCGTACGGCAGCGGAGTGCGGGAGATATACGCGATAAGGGCAAGCCAGATATCGAAGAAGTACGAAGATCTGGTGCTCTACACTGCAGAGCGCGGGGTAATCTAGCCAGACCCCCCGCCTGCAACCTATTCCTTTTTCTTCCCCCGCGCGGTGCGCTGATATAAATACCTATTCATGGTTTAACTTTAAACTAGTTTAACTTTAAACCAATGGTACCAATGCAGCGCAAGTACATTGCACATCATCCTTTTCCGCGAATGCTCATCAGCAAGAGCCTGCACCAGTTCGTGGTGAAGATTGTGCTGATGGTAAAGATAGGCCGCGGAGGTGCGTATTCCTACGAGCTCGTGAAGGACCTGTCGGCACATGGCGGCCTAAAATACTTGGCCAAGGACAGGGAGGCGTTGAAGAACGACGTCTACAACAACATCGCATCTCTGGAGAAATCCGGGTTCATAAAAGCGTCCTCGGCGCAGGGTGGAGATGGCAAGAGGAAGTACTATGCCCTGACTCCGAAGGGCCGGGCAGCGGTGAAAGCAGCAAAGACTGGCATGCGCCGCACTCTAGTGAACCTCAGCAAGATGCTTAAGTAGTGGTCTGATGGCCGGCAACATAATCGAGATAAGCAGCATAGTCAAGAAGTTCGGCGACTTCACGGCAGTCGACGGAATCTCCCTCAACATAAAGGAGGGCGAGATATTCGGGCTTCTTGGGCCAAACGGCGCAGGCAAGACTACCACTATAAACATGCTGCTCGGCCTGCTGGAAATAACATCGGGCACCATAAAAGTCATGGGGACCGACATGAACAGGGAGCCGAACAAGATAAAGCAGATGATGGGGCTCATGACACAGGAGACGGTTGTTGAACCTGACCTCACCGCGAAGGAGAACCTCGAGATATTTGCAGAGCTCTACCACATAAGCGAACCGACCAAGAGCCAACGCATAACCCAGGCGCTCAATGACGCCAACCTGGAAGACAAGGCAGACGTGAAGGCTGGCACGTTCTCGGGTGGCATGCAGCGTCGCCTGGAGCTGGTCAAATCGATGATACAGGACCCCAAGATACTGATACTCGACGAGCCTACAACTGGCCTGGACGTGCAGAACAGGGTGAACATGTGGGAGCGCATAAGGGAGCTCAATGCATCTGGCGTAACCATAATACTGACAACACAGTATCTGGAGGAAGCAGACACGCTCTGCGACCGCATAGCTGTGATTGACCATGGCAAGATCAGGGCCATAGGGACTGCAACGGAGCTGAAGAGCATGGTGAGCAAGGGCAACATGCTCGAAGTCATAGTCAGGCTCAACGAGGCGGAAAGGGCCTTCAAGGCGTTGAAGTCGAAGCTCAAGATGCCGCTCGAGCTTCGCGGCGACCACATAACCGGAGTGCTAGAGAACCATGAGTCTGATACGCTGACCAAGGCAATATCAGTGCTTGCTCAGGAGCGCATACAGCCAATCTCTATAGGCACGCACCTGCCCACGATGAACGACGTATTCATAAAGCTTACCGGATCTGCAATGAGAGACGAAACAGGAGAAAACACAAGCGGGCGCGACAAGGCGATGTTCCGCAGCATGAGGTGAACGAGTGAGCTTCCTTGGAGATACCTACGTGCTCTACAAAAGAGAGATGCTCGTATTCAAGAGCAAGATAAAGACGAACGTCATCAGGTCAATAACCTTCCCGCTCGTGCTGATCCTGCTCCTCGGTAACATCGGCAACGCCGTATCACACGCCCCTATCGCAGTAGTGGACTATGCAGGCAGCCCTGCTGCGCTCTCTTTCATAAGCGCGCTTCAGTCACAGCACTCGCTTTCGATAATAAACATCACAGACGAAGGCACAGCCTTGTCCGAAATAAGCAAGGGGAAGGCTGTCCTGGCAGTGGTGATACTGCCGGGGTTCCCAGGCATGGCAGGCAGATTCCCGAGCCTTGATCTGTACTACACGAGCAGCCAGGTGACCGATTCTGCCGTGGCAATCCAGGCCGTTGAATCTGTCGCGTCGTCGTTCGGCGCAGTGACGGCCCGCGACCCAGCAGCAGCGACATCGCCTCAGCCTCCGACATCCGCCTTCCTGCAGATGCCGCTTTCCGGCGCAAGCGGTAGCTACAAGGACTTCCTCATAGGCGGCATACTGATAATGGTGGCCGCGTTCAGCTCGGTGTTCGGCGGCGGTATGTCGATAATAAGCGACAGGGCGCTGGGTAACATAAAGGCGTTCCTGGTAGCCCCTATAAACAAGAACGCCATAGTGCTGAGCAGGATACTCTCAGGCACTACCCAGTCTGTATTTTCAGGGCTTATAGCGCTGGCCATAGGTGTTGCCGACGGCGCCACCATAGCAATGGGCTTCACAGGCATACTGTGGGTGATAGTCTTCATCGTTTTTGTCGCCCTGGGATTCAGCGGCCTCACAATACTAATCGCTTCGAGGATAAACAAGGTTGAAGTATACACCATCATAGCACAGACAATAACGCTTCCGCTGTGGTTCCTGTCAGGTGCGTTCTTCCCTATCAGCTCGCTCCCTTCATGGATATACCCGCTCAGCGTGGTCAACCCCCTGACCTATGCCGCAGACGGCATAAGGCAGGTCATGATGACAGGTTCTTTCCCTATGGGCATAGCGTCGTTTGATGTTGGAGTGATGGTGGTCTTCTCAGTAGTCATGCTGGTGCTGGGATTCAGGATGTTCAAGAGAACAATATGAGTGGTTTGCATGTTTGGCAAAAAAGAGAAAGGTGTGAAGATGGTGCAAAAAAGCTTTTTGGTATCGATGCTGGCAGCTGCGCTGCTGCTGCTCCCGGTTGCCCTGCCTGTAGCGCAGGCCGGCACAAGCTACGTTTCCGGCGCGCTGAGCCTGGCAAACCTGGTAGTGTCCCCGCAGCCGGTGGTTGCAGGCGACAACATTACAGTGCAGTTCCAACTCTACAACTCGTACGACAACCCGCTTAACAACGTAAACATACAGCTGGCCAGCCAGAGCCCAATAATAAACGTCTCTCCGTCGCACACGTTCCTAATAGACAGCATAGGCGAGGGCCTGTTTGGCGGGATAGGCTACTCAACTTTCACTTACACGCTTCACGTGCCGTCTTCACTGCCTGCAGGCGAGTACACTGTTGATGTGATCGCCACATACGAGTCGTCAGCACCCTCGGCGACAGGCCTGTCCTCGAACAACGAGCCAGGCTCGTCCGAGATGCCTATCTACATATATGTCTACGGAAAGCCGGGCGTTTCGGTCACTGCAACGCCTACGCCGCAGATAACCCCGGGCTCGCAGTTCGCCCTCGTGCTAAATGCGGAGAACAGCGGCACAGACACTGCCATGAACACGAACGTCACGGTGCTCAACTCGCCCGGCCTGGAGGTCTCTGGCGCAGGGAGAGTAAGCTTCGGCTCGCTTGCGAGGGGGGTTCCCGAATCAGCAAGCGTTGACATGTACGCCGCAACAAACATCAGCGCTGGAACGCACTACGTGCCGCTGCGCATAACATACACGTCTCCGGAAGGCATAAGCTACGTGCAGAACGTCAGCGCTCCTGTGGAGGTGCTTGTGCCTGCGCCTGAAGTGGTTGCAAGCATAGCAGGCTCGATGCCTGTGCAGCTGTATTCCGGCTCAAACTCCACCATACAGCTTCTCATACAGAACATCGGCGGCGGCATCGCCAAGAACGTCAGCATAAGCGTAGGCTCCAGCAATTCGATAACCGCTAGCGGGGCCGCAGCGTCGTTCTTTATAGGGACGCTCGCGCCCGGCGCATCAGCTACCGAAAGCGTCTTCATAAGCGCAAACCGCAGCACTAGCACCGGAGGCTACAGCCTGCCTGTAAACGTTACATACCAGAACGCCAACCACGCCTCTACGATCTCGTCCGTCCAGTACGTGCCTATAAACATGCAGCGCACAGCCCTGTTCAACGTTACTTCAGTAAGCGCACCGCTCGCACCAGGTGCATCATACATACCAGTGACCTTTGCGATAAGGAACACCGGCAACGAGGAAGCACAGGACCTGTACCTTAGCCTCCAGTCTGTCTACCCTGTGACTGTGATCAACGCCAACAACTTCGTGACCAATCTGGCTCCGGGCCAGGAAGCGAACGTCACCTTCTATGTAAGCGTGGACTCCAGCGCCGCGACAGGCAAGTACCCTGTGACGCTGTACGAGCAGT
>JAKAOJ010000001.1 GCA_021812205.1 Microcaldota archaeon | reverse complement strand
CGCCCCTACGCCATATCGCTGCTCATAGGCGGCGTAGATACAGAGAAGCGGCTCTTCGAAGTCGAGCCTGGAGCATCGTTCTCCGGCTACAAGGCCGACGCGATAGGCTCTGGAAGGCACGTCGCTGCGGATGTGCTGGTCAAGGAGTACAAGGACGACATGAGCGTCGAGGATGTAGTGAACCTCGGCGTCGGGATAATCAAAAAGGTCAATGAGAAGAAGCTCTTGCCCGAAAACCTCGACATATCGGTGATAACCAAGGAAAAGGGTTACACGACTTTTACACCTAAGGAGATATCGGGCTACCTCTGAGCCTCCAAATGCCTGCAGCGGCTGTTCCCTGCGGGTGATTCTTATGGCATCGAAGACAGTCATCGCGAAATACTCGGCCAACAAGGATGAATTCGAGATATTCGTCAACGCTGACCTGGCATACGACTATGTCATTGGGAAGATTAAGGACCCGATGAAGGTCCTGGAAGTCGAGGAAATCTTCAAGGATGCAAACAAAGGAGAACGGCAGAGCGAAGAGCACATTAAGAAGGCCTTTGGCACTACCGACCTCGCAACCGTGGTGGAGCACATACTAAAGAAGGGCAATGTGCCGATAACCACTGAGCAGCGGCAGAGGCTGGCAGAGGAGAAGCGCAAGCAGATAGTCGAGACCATAGCCATGAACGCAATAGACCCAAGGACCAATGCGCCTACGCCTGCGCTCAGGATAGAGAACGCGATGAAAGAGGCACGCATATCCATAGACCCGTTCAAGAGCGCGGCTGAGCAGGTCGAGGGCGTGGTGGACAAGATAAGGCCTATCCTCCCCATAAAGTTCGCGAACGTGAAGATGGAGGTGACGATACCGGCAGACGTGTCGAACAGGTGCTACGGCACGCTCAAGCAGTTTGGGCTGAAGTCGGAGCAGTGGCTGGGCGACGGATCGCTGCAGGCAGTGGTCGAGTTTCCGGCAGGCCTCCAGAATGATTTTTACCAGAAGATAAACAATGCGACCCAGGGAAGGGCCGTAGTAAAGATAATTTGATGGTATCAATGAGGAAGATAGTTGTACCAGGCACAGTGGTCTCGGACCACCGGCTGTCGATGGACAACACGTATGTAGACGGCACGAGGACAGTTTCGGCGGTAGTCGGCCTGTTTGACGACTCGCGCAACGAGGTGATACCGCTGGAGGGCTTCTGGAAGCCGAGGAGCGGCGACATAGTGGTCGGGGTAGTTGAGGCCGCAGGCAGGAACGGCACCTACAAGGTGGTGCTCACTGAGTTCGTTAACGGCCTGATAATCCAGGACAAATATGACCGCGAGCATTACATGCCAGGGGACATAATCGAGGCTAAGGTGCGCGACATAGAGCACAAGGTGCTTGCAGTCCTGGAGGAGCCGCGCAGGCTAGAAGGCGGCACGCTGATGAATGTCAAGGCTGTTAAGGTACCAAGGCTGATAGGCAAGGCAAATACAATGATAAAGCAGATAATGGACCTCACAAAGTGCAGCATGGTAGTCGGGAGGAACGGACTTGTATGGATGAAGGGCCAGGGAGTGGCGGAGGCCACAGAGGCTGTACTGCGCATCGAGCACGAGGCGCACACCTCAGGGCTTACCGAACGCATAAAGAGCATGCTCGAAAAGGGAGAAAATAGAAACACGTGATTTGATGGGAGGATCGTCATTGAACAAGCCGGAACTTATAATAGACGGCAAGAGGCGCGATGGCCGCAGCTTCAGGGACCTGAGGCCTATAAAGATAGAGGCCTCTGTGCTGAAGAACGCTGAAGGTTCAGCATACATAGAGTGGGGGCGCAACAAGATACTTGCTGCCGTGTACGGGCCCAGGGAGGCTACGCCGAAACACATGGCCAACCCAAACAAGGCCATAATAAAGTGCAGGTACCAGATGGCTCCGTTCTCGTCGCTTGAGGGCCACAGCAGGACAGGGCCGAACAGGCGCGCAACAGAAATCTCGAAGGTCATAAAGGAGGTCTTCGAGAATGTGGTCATGGTGAACGAGTTCCCGGGCAGCGAGATCGATGTGTTCATCGAGGTGCTCCAGGGAGATGGAGGCACCAGGGCGGCTGGCCTCACTGCAGCTTCTGTCGCAATGGCCAACGCAGGCATACGCATGAAGGACCTTGTCTATGCGGTCAGCGCAGGGCGCATAGGAGACCACGTAGCTATAGACTTCGACATGATAGAGGACAACTATTCTGATGCTGACATGCCGGTCGCGGTCGCGCCGAGGAACAACGACGTGCTGCTGCTCCAGATGGATGGCGGCTTCACGAAGGAGCAGTTCGCAGAGGCGAAGGAGCTCATACTCGAGGCAGGCAAGACCATAAGCGAGATACAGAAGGACGCGCTAAAGCGCGTTTATGATGTGAAGGGGGCGAGCGAATGAACGCTATAGACGTAGTGAAGGTCGGCTACATAAGAGAGCTGCTGGCCAAGGGCGTCCGTGAGGACTCGCGCGGACTGATGGACCAGAGGCCCATAACAGTCAGCTGCGACGTGATAGATAACGCCGAGGGCTCGGCGCAGGTAGACATGGGCAGCACCAGAGTGCTTGCAGGCGTCAAGTTCGTGCTTGAGGATACGAAGCCGGACACCCCAAACATGGGCAACCTAGTCATGTCGGCAGAGCTGCTTCCGCTTGCAAATGCAGATTACGAGCCGGGCCCGCCTAGCCCCGACGCGATAGAGCTCGCGAGAGTGGTTGACAGGGGCATACGCGCCGGCAACTGCGTGAAACTTGAGAGCCTGTTCGTAGGTGAAGGCAAGGCATGGACGGCATACATTGATATCTACGTGCTAAACTATGACGGCAACCTCTTCGACGCCAGCAGCATTGCTGCCATGGCGGCGCTCATGAGCTCTAAGATACCCGGGGTCAAGGACGGTGCTGCCGACTATGGGAGCAGGAGCTCTCCAGTCAAGGCCGAAAACATTGTAACGTCAACCACATTCGGCAAAATAGGCGACAAGATACTGTTTGACATGACGGGCAACGAGGAGACGGCAGCCGACGCCAGGGTCACAATAGAAACTGACGGCAGCTCGATACGTGCAATGCAGAAGGGCCTGAGCGGAAGCTTCAGCTTCGATGAGCTGGAGAGGCTTGTGGCTGAGTCCATGTCAAGGCATGAAGGGCTGAAGAAGCTAATAGAAGACAGCATAAGGAAGTGATTCAATGGTCAACTCAAGCATAAGGTATGGAGCCAGGATAAGGAAGCGAGCGCGCGCAGTCAAGGAGCAGAAGACTGCACGCTACAAGTGCGAGGCGTGCGGGCGCATGACTGTCAAGCGCGTAGGCACAAGCATCTGGAAGTGCAGTCACTGCGGCAAAGTGTACGCAGGCGGGGCTTACACCATGACCACGCCTCCGGGAGAGATGGCTAAGAGGCAGATAGAAAGCCTGAACAAGAAGTGACTCAATGGTTAAAATATCGTATGCACCCATACAGGAGCTCGTCGTGCACGAAGTGGTGGAGTCGCCTATGGATGACCTGCTGCGCGAGCGCATAATGCCTGCAGGAGTAATGCCCCTGTACTGGTGCGACGGAATACTGTTCAGCTTCACTTCAGTGCCCATGTCGAGAAAGACGATAGATGACTACCTTGAAGGCAAGATACACTGGATGGAAGTGCACTTCTGCAAGATGAAGGATTACAAGCCGGTGCTGGAGCTGACCGACGAGCATTACAGGAGCAGCGAGCCAATGAAGATACGTGTTATAGACACCAGCAAATCTTCGCTGCACGCAGAGTTCGTCAAATGGCTGAAGAAGGCGAGCACCAAGCAGTGATGGCAATAGCAATTAATATCTGAACGTGAAATATGCTGATGTTTGCAACAAGAGGGTGTTCCAATGGTATACGTTTGCACAAGCTGCGGAAAGGAGATAAAGGCGCTTGAAGGATTCACCAGATGCACCTACTGCGGTGGCCGCATACTGGTGAAGAAGAGGCCGGGGATGGCAAGAGAAGTGTCAACCGACTGAGCCTTTGCCTGCTACTTTGAAGTGCTGACTATTATGGTCTCTGAGACGTTCCTCACGCGCTCGTAGGCCACGCTATTCTTCCTGAGCTCAGCGGCAGTGTTCTGCGCCCTGGTGAGGTTCTCTATCTTTGTGAGGAGCAGGTTTGCTATCGAGCCAGTCTCAAAATCAAGGATCACGTCCTCCACCAGGCCAAGCTTGTTGCCTGTTGTAGTGATTATCTGCTTGCCGTAAAGGTCTGATAGAAGCGTCATGTCATCGCCGCGTGTTACGGCCTTGCGCTCAGTATTTTCTTTGAGGCAAAGACCCTAGCTATATACTCTCGTAGCTCTTTTATAAACCTTTCCTCGTTCTTGTCGAGCTCTCCGAGGTCCTTGCCTTCAAACAGGCCAGGATTCTGCCGGACCAGCTTCTTCAGGTATTCGTCAGTAAGGTAGTAGCTCTTGGCGCCGCAGTTCCTGCATGCGTACATCGGCATCACTGGCACGCTTTTTGAGCCTTTCGCGGCTTTTATGTAGCGCACGATGTCGTGCGAGCCACATGACGGGCATGCAGCCTCCAGCCTGGGCTCCTCGAACACTGTTTCCCTAGGCTCCAATGAGTGCTGCTCCATGAAGGTGTCAACCATTCCCTTCAGGGTCGATGACGAGAGCCTGACCAGCTGCTGGTCAAGTATTGCGCCGGTGCTGCTGAACTTGGTCTCCAGTACGCAGTTGTCAGGCATTGGCTCCCACAGAAGTGTTATGCTGGCGCTGCCTTCCGCGTAGTCCAGGCGCACAGAGTGCTCAGGGCTTTCTGACACTGCAGCATCCACCTAATCCCCGAACTTGAGCTTGTATGCGTAGACGTCGTCCGCACACACCGCCTTACGCTTGCCATGGCCGTTCTTTGAGTGCTCTACCGCAAACTTTGCTATGGCTGAGGCCTTGCTCTCAAGCATCCTCGCCATCTCCTCTGCCGCATCATCCTCTATTGTGACGCCGAACCTCGTCCTGACGAACCTCTTCACCTCCGCCTTTGATATCTTCATGGAAAGCACTTTTCAGCACTCAAGATCCTCATCATCGCATGGCTCAGGATCGCAAAAATCATCACAGGGCTCTTTCTGCTCTCAGTCTTAAAAGCCTAACTGAACCTGCCTATTAGCGGAATGCGGGAGCGCCTATAGGCGTGTCAAAGGCATGTCTGCCTGCACAAACTTTAAATACCTGAAAACCTACAATATATAGAGATTTGGTGAATCTGAATGAGCGTTATAGACGTTACTGAGAAAACATTTGAATCGGAAGTCCTGAAGTCTGATGTGCCCGTAGTCGCCGACGTGTGGGCCACGTGGTGTGGTCCGTGCCGCATATTCTCTCCAATAATAGAGGAGGTTTCCGGGCAATATGAGGGCAAGATCAAGTTCGTGAAGATAGACGCCGACGAGAATCAGAGCATAGCAGAGAAGTACGGCATAATGAGCATACCGACGACACTCCTGTTCGTGAGGGGGCAGGTGAAGGCCCAGAACGTTGGGGCAGTGCCTAAGGAGACGCTCAGGGCGTGGATAGACAGGAACCTCAAGTGAAGAGCTGGCATTGGTGCTTGTATGGTCAAGTCCGACCTGGAGAGGGTCACAGAGGAGAAGCTGGCGAGGGGAGGCGTCCTTGTAAAGCTCTATTTTGACATGCAGCACAAGGACAAGGAGCAGCTGCAGCCCCTCATGGCCGACCTGATAAACGAGCACCTGCTGAAGGAGAAGGGTGTGGTGTATTGCTATGGCGCAATAGAGGAGCCCATAGAGCACGCTGGTGCTTTCAGCACAAGTGCCGTACTCACCATGCTGTTTGAGAACTTCATGTCAATAGTAGACGTTGCGTTCAAGTACGCGCCGGCAGGAGTGGAGATAATGAAGCCTACGAAGGATATAAGCTTCAAGATAGGCGAACTGCAGAACCTCCTGATGGACATGTCCCAGCTCTCTGTCGAATATTCCAAGTTCATACTGGAGCGCGTACTCAACCCTGAAGAGAAGGAGGAGATGGGCAGGGCGCTAGAGAACCGCGCTGCGGCAGGGAGGAAGTTCCTGGAAAAGGAGGAGGGCGAGAAAGCAGCCTGACGCTCACACCCCTTCTTTGTACCATACAGTGCCGTATTCAGTGTCCTCTAAAACCAGGCCGTACTCGCGCTTTAGCTTATCGCGCAGATCGTCAGACTCCTTGAAGCGCTTCTCCTTCCTGAGCTTTTCACGCTCGTTTATCAGGGCGTGGGCTTCCTCGGGCAGGCTCTGCTTGTAGGTATCGTGCCCCAGTATACCGAATATGGAGGCAAGTCCCAGGACCGTGTCCACCATCTCATGCTTTGCAGCAGAGCCTACTTGCCCGTTTGCCTCTGCAAATGCCCTAAGGCCGTTTATTGCCACTACAAGCCTCGAGAGAGCTAGCGGGGTGTTGAAATCGTCGTTCATCGCTTCCGTGAACTCCCTTTTTAGGTTCTCTGCCATAGAGATCACTTCGGCATCCCTGGTGGAGGACTTGGCTTCCTTCATGCTGTAGAATACGCTGAACGCCGCATACAGGTAGTTGAGCCGCATCTTCGCCTCCTTCATGAGCGCCTCGGTGTAGTTTATGTTCTTCCTGTAGTGCGTTGACGCTACAAACAGCTTCAGCACTTCGGCATCGAAATTTGACAGCGCATCGCGTATCGTCACGAAGTTCTTGAGGCTCTTGCTCATCTTCATGTCATTGACGTTCAGCACGCCAGAATGCATCCAGTACTTGACGAACGGCGATATGCCGTATGCGGCTTCTGCTTGTGCAATCTCGTTGCTGTGATGCGTGAATATCAGCTCGTTCGCGCCTCCATGCAAATCATACTGCGGGCCGAAAATCTCGTGGGTCATGGCAGTGTCCTCTATATGCCAGCCGGGCCTTCCTGGCAGCTCCTTCTCTTTGCCATTGAATGTGAACCTGGCATCCCACGATGGCTCCCCATCCTTGGACGCCTTCCATAGTGCGAAGTCGTAGCTGTTGACCTTGCCCTCCTTGGGTTCTATCCTGTGGCGCTCTAGCTCCTCGAGCTTCACACCGGATAGCTTTGTGTAGGACGGGAACTTGGCGACGTCGTAGTATATGTCGCCCTGGAGCTCATAGGCGTAGCCCCTGTCTATCAGAAGCTGTATCTGCTCCTTTATTGCATCAATGTAGTCATGTGACCTTGGATACATGTCGACGTCGCCCTTTATGCCGAGCGCCTCCATGTCCTCAAAGAACCGCTTCTCGTAGTTGCCCTCAAGCTCGGACGGGCTGATGCCCCTCTCCTTGGCCCTGGCTATTATCTTGTCTTCTATGTCGGTAATGTTCTGGACGTACTTCACATCATAGCCGAGGCGCCGCAGCCACCTGACTGCTATTGCGAAGCTGATGAAGGTCTTCGCGTGGCCGAGGTGCGCATCATCATACGGGGTCAGGCCGCACACGAACATGTCTACGTGCATGCCGTTTCTGGGCCTGAACTCTTCTTTGGACCTTGAAAGAGTGTTGTATACCTGAAGCACCATAGCAACCATACCAATTATGCCCGGCAGTTTATAAGCTCTTTTGTGCTGTGCCGGCGTAAGCACGCGAAAGCTCTGCGCTCAGTCGCCTTAGGGAGTTGCTCTCATCTTCCTGCGCCATCGAGGAGCCTCTCACAAGCTCACCCATCGCGCCTATCACCCTATCATACTCGTCTATATCTATTGGGTAGGGGATGCCATCCTTGCCGCCTACATTATACGCATAGAGTATAGGGTCGCGCTCGTATATCTCGGTCCTGTACACCAGCGATGCAATCATGGCAACAGAGCGCAGAGTCTTCCTGCCAATGCCCTTCATCTGCAGCATTTCCTCATAGCTCTCTGGGCGCATATCACTGACCTGCGCAAGTAGCCTACGTGCCCGCTGGCTTAGGTCAGCGGTATGTATGGCATGGCGCTTCGGCAGGCTGTAAACCTTCGGGTCGAACGAATTAAGGGCGCTCAGGTCGTCATTGACGAGGTTGAGGCTGGCCTGCTTGAGCTTCGCGTTGCCCTCGGCAGTCAAATCAAGCGTGGCAGAGCTTTTGGCAGCGAACACGCCGCTGTTCGTCTCGTTCGTCATGTCGCGCGCATCAACACGCGAGCCATCGACCTGGAAGCGTATGGCATTGCCTGATGCATTATGCATCGCCTGCTGAATTACACACCAGCTTCCATCCTTCGCGAATGCGATGGTGTGGTGGTATATGCCTATGTCGTCATACACCAGTGCCGAATCTATCTTCGCACTCATGCGGCTTGCATGCACTAGCCGTTCAGCGCCCTGTAATGACAGGTATTCTGCACCCCTAGCTATCTGCTCTGGAGCAGAAGTGCCCACTGAGCCTTTGCCGCCTGCTATGAAAACGCCAGACTTGAAGTTTAGTGCCTCCTTGAGCGCACCCATGGTCACGGTCGTGGCACCGCTGCTGTGCCAGTCATACCCTATCGCGCACGCGAGCGCCTGGAACCAGTAAGGGTTCGACAGCCTTCGGAGGAATTCGACTGTGCCGTACTCATCAATTACGGCATTCGCGATTATTCCTCCCAGCTTGACCATTCTGGGAAAGAGCCATCTTGGCGCCCTGCCGCCATGCAGTGGCAGCACAGATACGCTCTGCATGGCCTCACGCTGAGGTGTTGACTGATATGCCAGGCGTAACCACAGGCCTTGATGCCATCCGGAAATCGCCCACCGCAATGTAGTTCTGCTGCTTTATCGACTGGGCAACAACACGCACGCGCACGATCTTGCCCGCCAGGTTTATGAGGGATATGGTCGCATTCCTGAAGGTGTACTGGGATGTCGAACCGAAGGTCAAGTTGTAGGTGTTGTAGTGGGAGACTATTGCGGGGGTGTTCCCTGAGAGCACCTCTACGTATATGCTCTGGTCGTAGGGGCTTATTATCTGGAAGTTGAGGAACGGCTCGTCGACAAGGAACGGGCTGGACGTAAGGTTGCCCGGAGCGTTGCTCAGGCCGCAGTTGTACGTCGTGGCGAAGAAGGTGCCGTTGAGCCCGGCCCATGGGGCGCCTTGGTAGCAGTGCTGCGAGTTGGCATAGGTTATGTTCATCGGCCCGCCGGCGAATCCCTTCCCGGTCGTGTTCCAGCCGGTAAAGTCGCCGGTGCCGAAGTTGCCGTTGTAGACCTGCCTATATGTCTGCATTGGCGGTACAACAGTCGTGTTTAGCTTGAGGAGCGAGTAAGAATTGCAGGTGCCCCCACTCCTGCCTGTCGACAATGTTAGTGTGTACGTCTGCGCAGGAGCTTCAATGGACTTGTAGAACGTGGTGCAGTTGTACACGACGTCGTTCACAGTAGAGTTAACGTAGGTTATGTTGTTCTGCCCAACGACGCTAAAATGCACGTTGGAATTGAGGCCGCTGGCAACCCACACGCCAAGCCTTCCGCCGTTCCATCTGCACATCACTGCGGTTGTGGTGTTTGGGGAACTCTCGAAGACCGTGTAGTTGTTGCATCCTGAAACGTATGGCACTATGCTGGTTGAGGATGTTGTGGTGGACAGACTAGCCGGCGGCACCGTGGTTGATGGAGCAGGCGTCGTGTGGACCAAAAGGAACCTAAAGCCATTGGTAGAAAAGTAACCAACAACGGCTATAATCACCAGTATTATCACATAAGCCAGTATACCTTTGTGCATTTCATCGAACCTCTAGCCAGCACGTCAAGCTATTTAAACGTTGTTAGTTAATAACTTCTGCGTATATAAATACATTAGCCATGTCTACGCTTATCAGGTGAAACGTTGGGAAGCATACCCAGAAAATGGAAGAAGAAAGGGCGCATGCGCTGGAAATGGAAGAAGAAGAGGCGCAAGCGATTGAAGAGGGCGCAGAAGCGCAGGGTCGGACAGCTCTGAGCTGGGGCTCGGAGCTCTACTTCTCTTTTGCTCATGCATTGGTAGCGGAGCTGCAACGAATAATGGCCGGTAGCTTCACTTCGCTATCTTGTTGAGCACAGGATAAGTCTCATAGAGGTTCTCCTGCTGCAGCTGCTGGTAGAGCATGTAGATTATGCCTACTGTAAGGAGTATCCCCATGCCAGTGCCTATCGCTCCTGTAAGCGTCGAGAGCGCAGCAAGCAGGCCGACGAAAAGGCTGCCTAGTACCGTGACTGTAGGTATGTACTTGTTTAGCACGCTCTCCACTATGCGCGGGTCGCGCCTGAACCCCGGTATCTGCCAGCCTGTAGAGCCCAGCTGCTCTGCCAGGTTCTTCGGGCTCTGCCCGGTCATCTCGATCCAGAACTTGCCGAAGACCACACAGAGGAGCATCAGCACTACGGTGTATACTATAACGTGAACCCACTCTGGGACTAGCACTGAGCCGCCCCAAGGCAGGAAGAGCGTGCTGACGTGCGTAGCAAGGTAGCTGAAGTATGGTCCGTAGCCACCTACGCCGCCATATGCCGCCGAATAAGGAAGCGGGAATGTAGGGGATATGAGGTACACTATGCCGCCGGCGAGCTGAGGGCCTGAGGACGACGCCTGATAATAGGCGAAGAATTTCGCGACGTTTGCCAAGGAGCCGCCCACATTGGCGAGGAACCTGAACCACACGGTGAAGCTAAGCTCGAGCGACGACGCAAGTATCACAGGCAGCACGCTTACATAGAGGAAGGGTATGGGCAGGCGTCCGCCTACGCCGCGCAGCTGCTCGAAGCTCAGCGGAAGCTCTATCTTCATCTCGTAGGCGTAGATGCTTATAAGGAATATTATGATGGCGAAGAAGAGCGGCCCGAACGCCAGCACCGCATTTGAGAGTGCGGCCGCTCCGCCTGCCGCAATGGTGGCTGCAGCTTCAGGCACCAGTATCCCTACAGTGCCGGCAACAATGGCAAATGACACCCCGGCAGCTATGAAGAGGTTGATTCCGGAGGTTATGCCGTACTTTGTCATCATCTCGTCAAGGAAGATGATTGTGAATGCGCCTATTATCAGCTGCAGCATCACGAATGGCATGACTGCATGGCTTGCGACAGGGACGTAGCCGCTCAGGACGAATACCACAGACTCTACCATTGCTATGCTCATCGCGAAGAGCTTCTGCATCGACTGGAAGCGTCCCTTTGTGGCTGTATCGTTCAGGTCGAGGTGTATCAGGCCCGAGCCGTTCACTAGCTGGAGTATTATGCTTGAAAGGACTATTGGCCCTATACCGACTGTTATCAGGCTGCCAATCCTTGCGGCAAATATTATGCTTATCAGCTGCAGTATTGGCTGCGAGACTGCCTGTTGGTTCACGCCTATTGCGTATATGTTGTAGAGCAGGAAGTACACTGCAAGTATGCCGCCTGTCCAGTACATCTTCTCGCGTAGCGACATTGGCGCCTTCGGTCCGCTTATCGATGGTATAAAGCGGCCTATGGTGTCCATGAATTCTAGTGCCATGAAAACCAGCTAATGCCCAGATTTACGAATGCCTGCGCTGGACTGAGTTGCCAACCTTATTGTATAAGACCCTTTATTATTACTTTCTGTTGCTATGGCTTTTCCAGCCCTCTTGCCGAATATCCCGTTGAGGAATGCTATCGACAGCTCGGCCATTTCACTGCGCGAGGTGGCCGTATCAAAAGCCAGCCTTATGTCCAGCCTACGCATGTTGTCCATGTATGGGGTGCCCAGCCTGAGGAGTGTTATGCTGTTGGCGATGTAGTCGGAAGTGCCCGGTCTCTTAGCGCTGCTCTCGAATTTCTCCCTGAGAGATGAGCCGATGTAGTGCATGATGCCTTTCAGCGTATCCATGTGGGCCTGCTGGAGCAGCGATGATGCCAGCAGGGCGTGGTAGCTCTGTGAGAATGTGGCGCTTGGGTAGGCGCCTGCGCTAGCCCTGCCATGCACGTGCTCTATGAACCTGTCAATCATGTCCCTGCGCAGCGAGGCTGAGGCGGAAGTGCGCGAAGTCTCGAAAACGCAGGCATCTGCCCTGTCATTCCTGCAGGCAGTCTCGTTGACAGGCGTGTAGGCCTTGCGGGCAGCGCTCATAAAACCAGATATGACGCCGGCCTCGAATGTATGCATGCGTGCGCCAATGTATAGGCTGTGCCCGTGCAGCCTGAATATGGCTTTGTCAGGGAACACGCCATAGGTAACATAGTAGCCCGCACGCTCGAGAAACTCTACAAGGTATGGAACGTATTCCTCGTACTGGATCCCATGGTGCTTCAATCTTGCTATGTCGTACAGTGTGGTGCCCACTGAGAGCCCAGACCTGTATGCCTCCTTCGATGATGATTCTGTCAGGTTGAGCATCATGTGGTTTAGCAGCAGAGCCTCTTCCGTGACCTTCTTGTCTGCGTTGCCGGTTGCTATATCATAGACGAGCGCACCGTTGTAGGATGTGGGAACATATGCAAGCGGCTGCTGCTTTGGGGCAGGCGTGCGCATGCTGCGCGGCCTGCGTGCCGGCCTTTTGCTGCTGCGGGCTGGCTTGACGCGAGGCAGAGGCCTGCGTGCATGTGCCCTTGCCTTCGCCTTACCTGCCATCTAATCAACCCTTCTTCCTGATCCTGCACTGCGGCCTGGAGAGCTTTAGTGTATAGTAGGATATTAGTGCCACATTTATAAAAAGCAGGATTAGCAGCAGCCACGACTCGTAATCGGCTATGAAGACGTCTGCACCGATGGCACCTGCGCTCCCGATGAACGCGGAGAATATTCCGAGCGTGACCGGGACCTGGCAGCCGCACCCTATGAACAGGCTGCTGCCCACTGCAGTGACCGTGCCTGCGGTGCTAGACAGGTATTTGGCCGAATTGTTCCTTGTATTCCTGATAGAGTATATCGCAATGGTGAACATTATCGACCCGGTCGCTATGACTGCATAGAAAAGCGGTTTTGCGTAGGGAGCGAAAATGATTACGGGCGTGTTGTTGAGCCTGATGAGCGCGGTCGAGAAGAGGTAGTATACAGCGAAAACAGCAACGTTTAGGATTATGTACCTCGGCTTGTAGATGCTCTTCAGCAGTGCGAATGCGCGTGTCATGCAGTCATCTTAGCCTCTATGGCCTTTATACCAGGCAGCGAGCATACCGGCGCAGAGTCATTTATTGAATGGCACGTTGCCGCTATGTAGACGTCTGCGCCTGCGTATTCGGCCCATGCAAACCTGTCGCTGAACGAGCCTATCTGCTTTATGACTTCCTCATGGGTCATGTATGTCAGGGGGAGCGACTGGCTGGAAGGCGTTGTGTTACCGAAAACAACAGCGTCAGCGCCCAAGAAGAGCGATGTGCCCCAAAGCGTGAACGGCGTCCCGCTAAACTTCCCGGTGTTGTTCATGAAGGACATTGCTGTGCTGTATGTGGAGTTTGGCGCCTCGGCTACGAAGTAGCTTATGGGCTGCACCTGGAACCCCTGCACTATCGGTGACTCGTAATCCGCAGCAAAGAAGTTTATATATGGGCTGGAGTAAGACGCGCCGTAGCCCACGCCTGCACTGGTGGTGTAGTTGTCTGCAGACCAGTAGAGAGTCGGGACATCCGAGTCGCCGAAGCTGCTATAGCCCTTGTAGAGCGCGGTGAAGTTTCCGAAACGTGAGAGCGCGAGAGCCATAGCCCATCTGTTCTCGCCGCAGAAGATGCATGATATGGCGCCTATGTATACTACGCTGGGCTTGCCGTTTACCACTAGCGCGTTTGTGTTGAAGTAGCTAGAGTTCAGCACGGGTACTGAAACCATGCCTGTGAGGTTGCCTGCAAGCATCATGTTCGCAGCATCCTCAAAATAAGCGAGTGGCGCACCATTTATGGCTGACAGCTCGGTCGCATTTAGCGGCTGGTCTATTCCAGTCAGGCGCTGGCCGAACTGGCCTGGGGTGCTGGGAGAGCTGCCCTGCAATGAAGAGAGCTGCGATTCCAGAGAGCTTACCTGCTTCTGGAGCGAGGCTATCTCGCTGCCGTGAAATATAACTATACCTATTAGCACCACAACCAGTGCTATAAGCACAAACTCTGTTTTCCCTACTCCGCTATGCCTGCTTTTCATAATAGCACCGTGGCCACTGGACATTAATAGTTCTCGTGTTAAAGGCTATATAGGTTTTTAGAGAAGCACATATGGTGCCTTTCATGCCGACAGCTTTGGCGGCGAAGGAGCTGCTCAAGGAAAACGTGCCTGTACGCAAGAGCGTGCCAGAGATGGCAGATGCCCACTGCCACATAGAATCCTTTAGTATGGATGTGGTGCGCGCCAGCGTGGAGCAGGGCGTGAGCGTCATCATAGCCAATGGCGTTGACACCGCATCGAACATTAAGACGCTTGCCATGTGCGACGGCAAGAACGTCTTCGCGGCACTCGGGGTCCATCCAGAGTATGCCGGCATGCCGGACGAGGAGATTGAAAGGAACATCAGGCTCATAAAGGACAACAGGAAGTCGGTAGTAGCTGTTGGGGAGATAGGGATTGACGTAACATACGCCAAGACTGCCGAGGCGCTTGAAAGGCAGAAGCTCATCTTTTCCAGGTTTGTTGGGCTTGCTGTGGAACTTGGCCTGCCAGTGTGCGTGCACTCAAGGGGGGCGATGGAGGAGGTGTTCGGCATACTGAAGGAGCATGGAGCCACCAAGGTCCAGCTGCACTTCTTCGAGGGGGACGAGAGCCAGGCGCTTGAGGCCGAGAGGCGCGGATACATGATATCAGTGCCGCCGATGGAGTCTGGAAAGCGGAAGCGTGCGATAAAGGCAGTGTCAATGCGCAGCCTCCTGGCTGAAACGGATTCGCCGGTGAACGGCGCTGTGCCGAGAGACGTCGAGAAGTCGATAAGAATCATCGCATCAGCCAAGGGTGTGCCTTTCGAGGAGGCTGCCTCAGTGCTGACGCAGAACACTAGAAGGTTCTTTAATATTGGCGTGGCAAGCCTTATGCGCTGAGGGCCCGTAGCTCAGCTTGGACAGAGCAGCAGCCTTCTATGAGACTTCTTTGACAATTCGTCAAGAAGCGCGGGGAAAGCTGACGGTCGCGGGTTCAAATCCCGCCGGGCCCGATGCATGCGCGCCTTCAGTAAAAAGGCCTTCAGAAACAAAAGCCCATTGGGGCTAGACCCGCCCGCCACGCTTCTTCTGCTTCTCCATGCGCGCTGCTGGAAATTCTGTCGTCAAGTCCTCACTTGGGGGAGCTTCCATCCACGCCTTTATATACGACGCTATGTTCCTGAACGGCCTGCTGAACCTGTCTGTGAGCTCGTAGACCGTGCCCTCGTGGCTGAGGAGGCCGAGCTGCACTGCAAAATCCAGGTAGCGCTTCGCCGTGGCTATCGGTATCGTCCCGGGGACATCCTTCAGCTTCAGCTTCTTGGTCTTCTTGACCTCCAAGAGCAGCGCAGCAAACCTGTAGGCCTCCGTCTCGTTGTCGAAAAACAGCTTCGCTATTTCTCTGGCGCTAACGTTGCGCAGCTTTTCCTTGAAAGGTGCATCCTCGAACTCCCAATACTTTATAGACATCTAGACCCCTAGAAGGCCCTTCGCCGCCTTTATGTTATATCGTTATTTAAACTATTTAAAATGTACCAATAATTTTTGACCCATCTGCGTAAAACTCGACGGCGTCTGGACCTTCACTTCTCTTTTATGAATGTAACAGTGTCGCCGTCCTTAAGCGTGTGGTTTACGCCTACGCGCTGGTTTGAGAACTTGACACTTGGCCCGTCGACATAAGCGCACTTCAGCTCGTCCACCACCGCGGTGTGGAAACGCTTAGCCAGCTCCCCTACGGTAAAGCCCGCGTAGGCTGTGACAGGGGAGCGTTCCTTGCCTGTCCTGGGCTTAAGGTAGACGCGGATTAACCCAGAGTTAGCGTAGATGCTGCGCGTCAGCTGCTCCAGGGTTGACTTGCGCAGCGCGCTTATGGGCAGCACTGTCATCGCATAGCGCCTCTCCATCTCATGGGCTATGGTCTCGAAATCGCTTACAGTGTCTATCTTGTTTAGCGCTATTATTGCGTTTATGTAGCAGGACCTGTTGGCGAGCAGGCTTATCAGCTCGTCTTCGTCTACCTTGCCCCATATGCGCACCACGGCATTATACGTTCCGAAGCCGGTGAATATTGTGCGTAGATCCTGCTCGTCCAGACCGGACTTGTTTACTTCAAACCTCAGGCCTATGTAGGCATCAACCTCGCGCACCTGCACCTCGGGCTTCTTCTTGTTTATGTAGACGTTGAGGGATTTGAGCTCGGAAAGCAGCATGTCCAGCTGCGGAGGGTTGTTTATGTCTATCACGAAAACTATCAGGTCGGACACGCGTATCTGCGCCACTATGCTCGTTCCTTCTCCCAAACCAGAATGGGCGTTCTCTATCAGGCCGGGCATGTCGAGCACCTGTATGTGGGCGTCACGGTAGACCATCGTGCCGGGTATTATGCCTGTGGTAGTGAACGCGTACGGCGCGGTCTTCGAGTTTGAGTTTGTAAGCGCATTGAGCAGCGAAGATTTGCCAGCGCTCGGGAAGCCTACTAGCGCGACAGTTGCATCACCTGATTTTTTGACGAAAAAGCCCTTCCCATGGACGCGCCTGCTTGCCTTGACTATGTCGCGGCGTGCCTGCGCAACTTTTGAGCGAAGCGCAGCCAGATGCTTATTAGTGGCTTTGTTGTCTTTCGTGCGCGAAAGCTCCTCCTCAAGCTCCTCAAGCCTTGATTCGAGCGCATCCTTGTCGGCCATGCAACCAATTTGCTTATACAGAAGTAAAAGCGCGTATACGTACGTATTCTTACGTGGATATCTGATGGACGCGTTTAGTCTGTATGTTTATATACTTGCCGTTATAACACTAAAAATGTTACCAAAGTGAGGAAAATGGCAAAGAAAAAGAGCAAGAAGAGCTCAAAGAAGAAAAGCTCGACGAAGAAGAGAAAGAGATAATCGGGCTTGTTAGTCCCGGTTGGTTTGTTTTTATTTTTCTCTTTCTCTTTTCTGCTCATTTCCTTTTCTATTCTGCAATCCTTCTTTTACGCACCCATTTTTGCCAGGAACTTCTTCATGTTCCTGTCGTTCTTCATCAGGTTGAACGACTTCTTCATCTTGTTGAAATCTGACACTAGCTCACGCACATCCTGCTCAGAAGTGCCGCTGCCCTTCGCTATGCGCGCTATGCGGCTGTGCTCATGCAGGAGGCGTTCGTTGTTCCGCTCGCTCTTCGTCATAGATGCTATGATTATCTTGTACTTGGCTAACTTGCTCTCGCTCTTCTCCACGGCATCCTTGGGCATGTCTGACATGCCCATCATGCCGAGGACATTCTTAAGCGGACCCATCTTGTTCAGCGCCTTCAGCTGCGTGTAGAACGAGTCCATGTTGAACTTCTCGATGTCGACCTCTTCGGGATTTATGCCGGCTTCCGCCACGGCCGACTGCACGCGCTCAACCAGCGAGCCTATATCCGGTATTCCAAGAAGCGAGCCGATGAATTTCTCCGAGTTGAAGGACTCGATGTCCTTCATCTTCTCGCCTGTGCCTATGAATAGGACATGCGCCTGCGATGCATTGGCTGCGCTGAGCGCCCCGCCGCCCTTGCCCGAGCCGTCCATCTTGGTTACAATTACCCCGCTTATCTTGACTGCGGAATCGAATTCGCGGGTCTGTCTGCCGGCCACCTGGCCTATGTCAGCACTGACGACGAGGATTTTCGCATCCGGCTCAAACACCTTGTTGACGCTCTTGAGCTCTGATATCAGGCCCGGATCCAAGGCGTTTCTGCCGCTCGTGTCGCAGATGACTACCTGCTTGTCCTTTAGCGCCTCCATGCCGGCCTTTGCTATCTTTGCTGCGTCAACCTCGCCCTTCATCCCGAAGAATGCAACGTTGGCCTGCTTCGCAAGCGTCTCGAGCTGCTCGTATGCTGCCGGCCTAGACACGTCGCAGCATATGACACCCGCGCTAAGCCCTCTGTCCTGGTAGAACTTGGCGAGCTTCGCAGCTGTGGTGGTCTTGCCGGAGCCGTAGAGGCCCATTAGGAGCACCCGCTGCTTCTTCAGCTCTGGCTCATATGACTTGCCGACCAGCTTAACCAGTTCGTCGTACACTATGTTTGTTATGTAATCTCTTGGGGCCAGGCCGGCCGGCGGACGGCTCTTAAGCGCTTTTTCCTCTATGTTTTTCGTCAGGCTGAAGACCAGCGGCACCTCCACGTCTGCGGTCAGCATCGCCTTCTGAAGCTCCTTGTTGAACTCGCGAATTGTCTTGGCGTCTATAATCGTGGCTCGCGATATCTTTGCCAAAGCCTGCCTTAGCCCTTCGCCCAAGTCCATGAAAACCAGCCCGGATGAGCTTCTTGTATTCTGTTTTTTAAGTTATAAAGCTGTATGTCTTTATAGTAATAAGGGCCTTTGCATGAAGCTCCTGATTGCGCAGTCGAACCTCACGCTGAAGGGCGGGGCCGAGCGCGTTCTGCTCAAGATAGCTCAGCGCTACGACGCTAAGATCTACACCGCAGAATATGACAGGGAGGCAACGTTTCCCGAGTTTTCCGGATTGGACGTGGAGGTCGTCGGCAGGAAGGGCATGGGTAGCGTATTGCCCTACGGAAGGGTAGCCCAGGGCCTGAAGTACGGGCTGGCATTCTACAACCTCAGGATAAAGGAGGACTACGACGTGATAAATGCACATATGGCGCCGAGCCACTGGGTGCGCAACAGAAACGAGAGGGTGCTATGGTACTGCCACACGCCGCTGCGCGACATCTACGACCTTTACGAGGCAAGGATGGCGCTGAAGGGGCCGCTGCAGCGCCAGGTGCACAGGATTGGCGCCAGCGCGGTGCGCAGGATTGATCAGGGCGTTGTGAAGCACATAGAGTCCATAGTGGCGAACAGCGAGAACACAAGGGCACGGATACGCAAGTATTTCGGCAGGGACGCTAAGGTAATCAACGGCGGAATAGACTACGAAAGGTACGGCAGCAAAGGTGACGGCAAGTATTTCTTCTACCCGTCAAGGATATCGCAGAACAAGCGCCAGCTGTTCGCGATAGATGCGTTCAGGATGTTCAGGCGCACAGCTCGGCACAGCAGCTACAAGCTCATCATTGCGGGCCCGGTCTCATTGGACCCATTCTACAGGAAGTACTACGACGATGTGGTGGACAGGGCGAAGCATGTGCCAGGGGTTGAGGTTCTGACCAACGTACCTGACAAGCAGCTAGACGAGCTTTATAGCAGGGCCACTGCAGTTCTGTATCCACCGATTAATGAGGATTACGGGCTCGTGCCCCTAGAGGCGATGGCAAGCGGCAAGCCCGTCATAGCCATCAATGAGGGCGGGCCGAGGGAGACCATAGTCAACGGCAAAACAGGGTTCCTTGTGAATGACGAGAAGGGCATGGCATCAAAAATGAGGTACGTGGTCGAGCATCCGAGCATTGCAGAGGAGATTGGCAGGAGAGGCATGGCCAGGGTGCGCAGGCGCTACTCGTGGGATGCGTTCTTCAGCAGCTTTGACAAGGAGCTCAGGAAGGTTAAGGAGGGGTAGCCGGCAGTCACTTCGCCTTCTGCTCCTTCTCCTTGGTTGGAGGGTTAAGCGATATGACGTACTTCGACATTATCTTCGCGGCATAGTCTAGTACTCTCCTTATGTCTGCCTCTGTGCTCGCCCCAGTGCATATCATCTTGCCGTTCTTGAAGAGTATTATGACGGCCTTTGGTTCGGTGACCCGAAATATAGCACCAGGAAACTGCTCGGGCTCGTAATCGACGGCCCTGACCTCCTTCGAAAGCGTGAACAGGTCTATGACTGCGTGGAGGTCCGCACTGACTACGATGTTCTGAATCTTTATCTTGGGGTTATCGAGACTCCCTGCTGGTGTCTCCTTCTTTTCCTTTTTGCCGGCCGTTTTATCACCAACAGAGTAGTGCTTATTAAGGTTTATATGGAAAGCTTTAAATACGGTCACCATGAGGGTAACGATAGTAGGCGCTGGGGTAGTGGGCCTGATGCTGGCGAAGGACCTGGCTTCGCTCGGTGCGGACGTGCAGGTGTACGATGGCAAGAGTAGCGTGGAGGACGGGGCGGAAAAAGCATCCGGCATACTCTCCAAGAGCGGCCTGGCGCACATGGGCGTCGACTACAGGAACGCAATAGTCAATGAGCTGGACGGCGCAGTGCTACACGCAGGGAGGGAGAAGCTTAGGATAAAGTCAAAGGCGACGCAGGCCTATGTGCTGGACAGGGCGGCGCTTGCGTCAATCTGCAAATCTGAAGCCGAAAAGGCGGGTGCGAAGGTCAGGCTGGGCTCCAGGATGGAGAGGCAGGAGCTAAAGGAGCTTGCGGCAGATGGCGATAACATAGTGGTAGGCGCAGACGGCGCTGTGTCCACGGTCGCATCTGCATTCGGCTTCCCGCCAATAGGGGAGTATGTGCTTACCTACAAAGCAGAGTATGAGGAGGCGGAAGCTGAGGACAGCCATTCGGTCGACCTTTTCTTCGCCACCGGGCATTCGCACAGGTTCTTCGGCTGGATTGCCCCATACTCGAGCTACGAGCTTGAGCTGGGCATAGGGACCAGCGACCGCGGGAAACGCAGCAGCTCTGATGCGTTCCACAGCTTCACGAAGGACAAAGAGGTAAGCGCGATGATAGGCGAGGCAAAGATGGTTGCAGGCCACGCCAGCATCATACCACTGGAGGCGCGGCGCATGACCGTACGAGGCAACGTGCTGCTTGTGGGAGACGCGGCAGGACAGGTCAAGGCGACAACAGGCGGCGGAATAATATTCGGAGCTTCATGCGCCAAGATTGCTGCCGGGGTCATAATGCGCCATGCAGAGCGAGGCGTGCCGCTTTCGACATATGAAAGCGAGTGGCGCAAGGCTTACGGCGCTGACCTTAAGCTGCACAGGGCCCTGCATAACTACTATTCCAATATGGGCCCGGGCAGCTTTGAGGCACTGATAAAGGTGTCTAGGCTGTTCGGCGCAGAGGCTTTCCTGAGCAAGTACGGCGACATGGACAGCCCTACAAAGATGCTGAAGAGGTTCCTGCTTAGGGGCCTGGCGAAGTGAAAGCAATAAAGCGTTTCGCAGGAAGTGCATATCATGCAAAGAAATGCCCAGAGCGCGATGGAGTACCTGATGACCTACGGCTGGGCGATACTGATAATCGCGATAGTACTCGCTGCGATGTTCCAGTTTGGTTTCTTCAATAGCAATACCTACAGCCCGAAGGCGCCGCCTGGCGCATGTTCAGTTTACAGGCCAGAAGGGCAGGGCAGCACACGTTTCATCGGCACAGAAGGGGTGTGCAGCAGCGCCGAGCCGGAGTACGTGGCTAAGTTCAATGGGCAAAGCAGCGTGGTGCAGACCCAATTCAAGTTCCCGAGCTCCAGCGCCGTAAGCTTCACAGTCACAGCGTGGATTAAACCGGAAACGTACCAACCATACAACCCAGGCGGCATAATAGATGCAGACAATGGCAACAATGGGTGGGGTTTGTATTATTTTGACGGCAATCCAGGCGCCATGGATTTCTGGATCCTGGGGCAGGGTTACACCCAGGATATGGAATTCGGGTCTATTTATCCGCACAGATGGACGTTCGTCGCGGTGAACTACACTTATAGCGGAGGAAGCTGGTACGCGAACGGCTTTGTGGATGGTGCGCTGGTGGATGCAAATGTGCAGAGGGCGCCTGTGCTTCAGCCCATACCGTTCGGCTTGGAACTTGGGCAGATACGGCAGAGCAGCTCATACATGTACAATGGCTCTCTTTCCAACGTGCAGGTATACGATTCGGCGCTCTCAACCAACCAGATAGATGCGCTCTACTCCGAGGGCATAGGCGGCGTGCCGATAAATATACAGAACTTGGTGGCATGGTGGCCGCTCAACGGAGATACAAACGATTACTCTGGCGATGGATACAACGGCACTGCAAGCAATGTATATTTCACGAACAGCTGGGAGAGCGGCTACACCCCGTCCTGATGCACGCCTAGATTGCAGCAGAAATGATTAGGCTGTGCGCCGCCTGCTGCGCTATTGAGATAAGCGGGCCTGGGTATATTCCTATCAGCACTATTGCACCCAGAATAACTGCAACGACGGCGGCCGTTGCCTTGTCCATCGCTAGGCTGTGCTCCAGCCTGCGGTCGTATATAGCGCTCATTACCCGCGCGTAGTAGTATATGGACAGGAAGCTGTTCAGTATCCCTATCAGCGCCAAAACAAGGAGCCCTGAGGCTATGGCGCTGGAGAACAGCAGGAACTTGCCCACGAAACCGATTAGCGGAGGCACTCCCGCCATCGACAGCATCATTATGGTGAGGGCTATTCCAGCAAAACCGTTCCTGTAGGCAAGGCCCCTGTAGTCGTCAATGCTCTTTATGTTGCGCTCCTCCAGCCAGAGCACTATCGCAAACGCGCCAATTATCATCAGCATGTGGGCGATAATCTGGAAGATGCTGGATTCGATTCCGTACTGCGTCGCTACAGCAATGCCCACGGTTATGTACCCTGCCTGCGATATCGATGAATAGGCGAAGAGGCGCTTCACGCTGCGCTGCACCATGGCAGCCAGGTTGCCGAAGAACATGGTGGCTATTGCAAGTACCTGGAGCATTGCGGAGAACGTCGGCCTGCTTATTATGAATACGGTGAACAGCACTTCCATAAGGGCAACGAACGCGACCTTCTTGTTGATGCCCGCAAGCAATGCCGTGACGTTCCCGGGTGCGCCCTCATACACGTCGGGCACCCACAGGTTGAACGGAAACAGCGCTGCCTCCATGCCTAATGCCGCTATGAACAGCACCAATGAGAGGGCTACGATGTAGCTGCCTTGCAGCGAAGGACTGGCCTGGAACGCAGAGAGCGAGAGCGATGCATCATACGGGAATATCATGGCTATGGCGAACGCGAGCACGGCTATGGCAATTGATCCCATGAGGAACAGTTTTACAGCTGCCTCGGTCCTGTGCCTCCCGGTAATTGCGACCATCAGTATTGTAGGTATGGATGCAAGCTCAACGGCTAGCAGTATAGCCAATAGGGAGGACGCCATAGGCACGATGAAGATTCCGACCGCAGCGAAGCCCAGCAGCATCGACATGCTTATGAATGATTCCCCATGCTCATACGAAAGTGTGTCGACCATAGCCAAGCCGACAGCGAAGAGCGCGGTGAACAGCATGGAGAATCTGTATGCGTGAAGCATGCCGAAGAGGACGAAGCTTGCGCCGGACCAGAACTCGTATGCTGAAAGCGCGGCAATCCCTGCCAGCAGCAGCATGCCAACGGCGAACGCCACCGCCCTGCGCCTGTGAAACTGCGCGGCAATGCCGGAGAACGCCAGCAGCGCTATCAGCACGATAATACCGTACATGGAGTCAAACTGCATGGCCAACATCTTACAACCTCATATATTCGCCGCGTTTAGTATCAGGAATGGGAAAACCCCGAACACAAGTATGCCTGCTATTAGGACAGCGTATGACGCGAGCTGCGGGGCGCCCGTATGCCAATGCGCCTTCGATATTGTGGTGGTCGACATGAACGACCTGTTCACTGCATAGTACATATATGCGCCCAGGAGTATCACTCCAATTAGCGGCACAGCACCTGCAATCCCGAACGATTGTATTGTGCCTATGAATATAAGCACGTCAGCTATGAATCCCGCAGTGAGCGGTACGCCAGTAGAGGCAAATATGCCGAACAGGAATGTATAGGCGCTCGCCTTTGCATCCTTGACAATTCCAGAAAGTGCGCGAATGTCAGTGTCGCCGAAGAGCCTCTTTACAGCCCCTACCGCAAGGAAGAGCAGCGATATGCTCATTCCGTGCGCCAGCATCAGGTACACCGAGCCGTATGTGCCGAAGTAGTTCAGCGCGCTTATCCCGGCCAGTATTATGGAGCTTTCCAGCATGCTTGAGTATGCAACGAGGCGCTTCAGGTCAGTCTGGTGCATCGCCACAAATGCTGCGTAGAGTGCTGATATCGCCGCCAGGGTGAACACGTACATTGACACGCGCGATGCCACAGGCATCATCGAGAAAAGCACCAGCATCCCGTATGCTCCGAACTTTGACAGCACGCCGCTTACCAGCATGGAGCCCTGCGTTGAGGCCTCTGCATATGCATTAGGCATCCAGGAGTGCAGGGGAAATATTGGCATCTTTATCATGAACGCTATGAAGAGCAGG